>JBOGVI010000503.1:0-3036 GCA_050692695.1 Actinomycetota bacterium | reverse complement strand
GGCGACTACCCTGAGCATCGGCGTACCTCCTTTCGCCGGCGTCACCACGCCGGTGTCTCCGATCAACGATCGACCGGAGGGTACGCCACGCCCATCACCAGGTCCCGCATCCACAACTTTCGTTCATGCCTCTCGGATAGCCGGACCTCCCCGAGGGCGGGGAGCGCATAGCACCTGATGAGGGACTCGTAGCCCCGGTAGGTGCTGACCCGGACCCGGCCGCGCGCGTGGGCGAGCCACTCCTGCAGGTACTGACCGAGAGAGAGGTCCTGGTCTTTCCCCAGGACCGCCGCCTCGATCATAGGACGGCGACGTTAGCTCTGGTCGCGGGGACCGAGCAAGTGGCGAACCGGCCCTCTTGGAGGAACATGAGGCTGGCAGCGGTGTTGCAGACGGCGTGTTGGAGTCCGGAGGCGCAGCTAGCTCGGCCTGATCTCGAAGCAGCGGTTTCCTAAACCGCGTGTCGCAGGTTCGATTCCTGCCGGGGGCACTCTGACCAGGCATTTCCCTGTGTAACGATCGACATCGCGCGTGAGGGCCGAAGAAGTCCGACCCCCGCCCGATGCTCGCCCGGGATCCGCCCCGCTTCGTGGGCTCGCATCAGCGCCTCAGCGATCTCGGCCCGGGCGCGACCGTTCGGGCCCTGGGCCCGGTGAGGCAGGTCCTCGGTGAGCGGGCCGTTCACCGACTTCATGCGACAGTCGTTATCAATCGAGCACCTGGCCGCAGGACGAGTTGACGATCGCACCAGTCATCGCACTCGCCTCGTCCGAGGCCAGGAACGCGACGAGCTTGGCCGTCTCGGCAACCGATGGCGACCGACCAAGGAGGGCCCTGGAAGCGACAATCTCCTGCATCTTCTCTACGGGAATCTCCATGGCCTGCCCGCCCATCTCGAAGGACTGCTGCATGGTTCGCGTCTCGGCCATCCCCATGGAGCGGACGCACACGACTCGCACCCCGGAAGGACCAAGCTCGGTCGCGAGGCATCTCGTCAGGGACTCGACCGCCCCGTAGGTGGCTCCGATCGCTGATGTGTTCGGCGACACTCCCCGCGAGACGGTTGCGCTGAGGAAGACGAGGACTCCGGATCGTTCTCTCACCATGTGCCTCGCGGCGGAGCGGGCCGTGATGAACTGGGACCGGACGATGGTCGTGAGCGGCAACATGAACTTCTCGACCGGCAGCTCCATGGTGCTCGTCGCGTTCCCGTACTCGATCGGCTGCGGTCCCATCGCGTTGAACAGGATGTCGATGCGTCCTGCGGTGCCCGCCACCTGGTCGATGTAGCCGTTGACCGCGCCTTCGTCGAGCGCGTCGACTTCGGCCACGGCCGCGCTACCGCCCTGGCTCGTGATCGCGTCGGCTGCGTCCTGCACCCGGGACCTAGTGAGGCCAGAGAGGAAGACCCGCGCGCCTTGCGCGGCGAACTCGCCGGCCACCCCACCCCCGACCGCACCCCCGGCCCCGAATACGAGAGCAGTCTTGCCCTCCAGTCGTGGTGCTCTGGCAGTGTCCGTTGTCGACATCATCGATCCTTTCGGTGAGTGCTCACGGTCATCCGAGGCAGCTCAACGTCGCTGGGCGATCGGTTCGTTCTGGCTGTCACCCGCCCTCCACGTACCCGACGAAGAGCTCGAGGATCTCGTCCCAGCCGGCGCTGAATCCCGCCGACTTCTGCTCCGCATCGGCCAGACGCTCCCAGCCGCTGTGCTCGAGGTCCACCCGCGTTCCAACGCCGTCGGCCGTGAAACGCACGTCGATCTCCGTGGTGCCCTGCCCGTCCCCGTGGTTCCACGTGAAGGTCAGCCGCGCGCCCGGCTCGTACCGGATGACCTCGCCGATGGTGTACTCGCGGCCATCGGGGTGCCGGTTGTACACGCGCCCGCCGACGCGCGTCTCGATCGTCGCCTTGGACTCGGCGCCGAGGAACATGTACTTCTCGTTCGGCCACCACTGCCCGATCTCTTCCACGAAGATCTTGAACGCGACGTCGGGCGGCCGTGGAACCGTGACGGTCTTATGGATAATCATCTGATCCCTCCTCCGCGTAGCGCTTGAAGGCTTCGAGCGCGTCGTCCCACATCCGCGAGGCTCGGTCCATGTAGCGCTTGATCTCATCCAGCCCGCGCGGCACGAGGTAGTAGACGCGCTCCCGACCTCTCTCCTCCGCATCCACCAGTCCCGCCTCCCGCAACACCCGGAGGTGCTTCGACACCGCCGGGCGGCTGATCGGGAATCGACCGGCGAGGTCCCCTGCGCGCGCCGGGCCCCGCCCGAGGACCTGGACGAGCTCCCGTCGCGTCGGATCCGAAAGCGCGGCAAGCGCAGCGTCGATGGTCATCGGGGCAAAGTGTAGCCATGTGGTTACACGTTTGGCAAGGTGAAGGGGGGCACTGTTGCATTGGTGCCCTGGCTTCCGTCAGGGAGACTCGCGCCATGAAATCGCACCGATGCCCTCGCCCCCGCCCAGCCCTGCGCTCGGCCTTCGCCGGCTACCGCTTCCCTCCGGACGTCATCACCCTGGCGGTTCGGTGGTATCTGCGGTTCGGCCTGTCCTACCGCGACGTCGAGGAGCTGCTCGCCGAGCGCGGGATCGAGGTTGACCACGTGACGGTCTACCGGTGGGTTCAGCGGTTCGCGCCGGAGTTCGCCGAGGCCGCGCGAGCTCGACAGCACCTTACCGGGGATCGCTGGCATGTCGATGAGACCTACGTGAGGGTGGGCGGGAGCTGGCGCTACCTGTTCCGGGCCATCGACCAGTTCGGGCAGGTCATCGACGTCTTCCTCTCGCCACGACGGAACACAGAGGCCGCACGGAGGTTCCTGTTCCACGCGGTGGCCGGACCCGGATCTCACCCGTGGAGGTCACCACCGATCGGTACCGGGTCTACCCCCGCGTGCTCGACGAGCTGCTCCCGGCGGCCTTCCATCGCACCGAGGTCCATGCGAACAACCCGATCGAGACCGATCACGGCCGCCTCGAGGCCCGACTTCGGCCGATGCGGGGACTGAAGCGAGACCGAACCGCCAGGG
>JBOGVI010000502.1:0-5590 GCA_050692695.1 Actinomycetota bacterium | reverse complement strand
AGGTACCGCTCGGTGTAGTGCGTGTCGTACAGGCGCAAATCGGTGGCGGGGGCGCCGGCCACGGCGGCGTGGAACACGTCGGGGCGGCGGAGGACAGCCATAGCGGCCAGGTAGCCGCCGAACGACCGCCCCGGATGGCCACCCGCGAGAGATCCAGGAACCCGAATCGCTCGGCCGCCGCATGGAGGGCGTCGACCTGGTCGTCGAGGGCCACCGTGAAGTCGCGGAACATCTCCCGCTCCCACGCCGCTCCCCGGCCCGGCGTGCCGCGCCCGTCCACGACCAGCACCGCGAACCCGTGCTCCGCGTACCACTGCGACGTGAGGTAGGCCGCCGGGGTCCGAACCACCCGCTGCCAGCCGGGCCCCCCGTACGGGTCGAGCAGGACCGGAAGGGTCCCCCCGGGCTCCCTGCCTCCAGGAAGGAGGAGCGGCGCCCCGGAGCTCCTGCGAACCGAGCAAGACGAAGACCGGGCGGGGATCGACAACGGGCCGCTCGGCCAGGCGCTCCAGGGCGGCGACCGGCCGGCCACCCCGCCGGACCTCGGTTCGAGGAAGAACGTCCTCCTCCGTGGTCAAGGTCACGACGAGGACGTCGCCTCCCACCGCCGCGGCGTGCACGCCGGGTTGATCGGTGAGCCGCTCGGGCGGCTGCCCCGGCGTCACTCGCCATACGTGGACCTCGGTCGGTTCCTCCGATGCCGTGAACACCACGTCGTCCCGGGTGCCCAGGACCTGCAGGACCTGGAGGCCCGGCGGGGTGGCGAGCTCGCCACCGATCAGCACACGCCCGGCGCCGTCGGCGGTCACGACATGCACCAGCCTGCCGTCGGAGAGGCGGGTCGGCGAATCCGGGGAAAGATCCACCCACGCCGGGTCGGCATCCTCGCGGACCACGGTGGTCCGGCCACTCCGGTAGTCGGCTTCGAGCAGGCGAGCGGCTCGCTGGTCCCGCGCCTGCACGAGCAGGGTGAGGGGAGCGCCCTCGCTCCAGTCCACCCGGGCTAGGTATGGGAAGGCGGTCCGGTCCCACCCGATGTCCACGCGATCCCCGGTCAACGCGTCGAACACCGACAGGGTGACGGTGGCGTTGTCGGTGCCGGCCGCCGGGTAACGCACGGCGCGGGGCGCGGACGCCGGGTCCGTGGGGTCGCCGATGTGCCACACCGCCACCGGCCGCTCGTCCACCCTGGCCGCCGCGATGTGCGTACCGTCTGGAGACCACCAGTGGCCGCGGTGCCGGCCCATCTCCTCGGCGGCCACGAACTCGGGGAGCCCCCAGTTCACGTCGGGCTCGTCGTCGGCGGCGAGCACCCGGTTCACGCCGTCGATCTCCATCACGTGAAGCGAGCCGCCGATCACGTACGCGACCCGCGTCCCCGGAGGGTCGAGCCGCGGATCGTCCACCGGTGGGGGATGCAGCTCCCGGACCTCGCCGTCCGCCAGGTCCGCCAGGAACAGCCGGCCACCAAGGGCGAACACCGCTCGGCGGACCTCCCGGTCGGTTGCGTAGGTGACCACGCCGCCGGCCTGCTCTCGGACCCGCTCCCGGCGGGCCCGCTCGGCAGGCGAGAGCGTGGCCTCGTCCTCCTCGTACGCGTGCGACCGGGGATCGAAGGCCAGCCGCTCGGCCCCGGTTTCGACGTCCCACAGGCAGCTCATCGGGTCGTCGCCCGCCCGCGTGCGCAGGAACGCGACCCGCGAGCCGTCCGGCGCTACGGTGAAGCTCCGGGGAACGCCGAGCGAGAAGTTCCGGGTCCGGGCGGCCTGGCGCGGGTAGTCGTCCGACCCCGGGTGCGCGTCCGCTCCCCCGGGTGCCGCCATCACATCTCGCGGCGGCCCTCGAGGGCCTGGGACAGCGTCACCTCGTCGGCGTACTCGAGGTCGCCGCCCACCGGGAGGCCGCTGGCCAGGCGGGTGACCTTCACCCCGAGCGGCTTCAGCAGCGCGGCGACGTACATCGCGGTGGCGTTGCCCTCGAGGTTCGGGTTCGTGGCGATGATGACCTCTACGACGTGGTCGCGCTCCACCCGCTCCAGCAGCTCCTGGACGCGGAGGTCCTCCGGCCCGATGCCGTCGAGCGGCGAGATGGCGCCACCCAGCACGTGGTATCGGCCCTTGATGACGCCGGCCTTCTCGACGGTGGCGGCATCCTTCGGTTCCTCGACCACGCATAGGACCGTACGGTCGCGGCCCTCGTCGCGGCAGATCCGGCACAGGTCGCCCTCGGCCACGTTGCCGCACTCCGTACAGAAGGAGATGCGCTCCTTTGCGTTCGAGATGGCCTCGGCCAAGCGCTTCGCTTCGTCTGGAGGGGCCTTCACCAGGTAGAACGCCAGGCGTTGGGCCGACTTGGGTCCGATCCCCGGCAGCCGCGAGAGCTCATCGATCAGGTCCTGGATGGGACCCTCGTACACCTACGACCCGCCCTCGGTGGTGGGCTCGGCGCCGAGCTCGGCGCGAAGGCGCGCCAGCGCCTCCTCCTCGGGGAGCGGGGGGTCCTCGTCGACGGCACCGACCACGGCCTCTCGCACCACGCACCGGATGCGCGGCGCGATACCGAACAGGTCCTGGAGCGCGGCCCGAAGCTCCTGCTCCCGCTCCACCACCTTGGCCACACCGAACGTCCGGTCCGGCGGGAAGACCAGCTCCAGGGTCTCCCCGTCGAACGCCGCGGGTGTCGCGACCTCCAGGAACGAAGGCAACACCGCCCTGCCGCTCGACCGAAGGTGCTGCACGAGCGTACCCCACGAGCCCCGGATGGCGGAGACGTCGATGGCGGACGTCCCGGCGCCGAGGACGGGCTTCGGAGGCACGGGAGGCGCGGGGGCTCCTCGACCCTCTGCGCTGCTTGCTGGGGAACCTCCCGCTTCGCGCGTCAGCTCCTTCTCATCCGCCCGTGGCGCAGGGGGTCGCTTCCGCCCCCGCGCCTCCCCGGCACCCTCCCCGCGCCCCGAACCGCCCGGAGCGATGCCGGCGACGCGTTCGAGCCGCTCGACCCGCGAGATCAGCGCGTGCGGCTGGGCGTCGGTCTCGGGGATCGTGGCCCGGACCCACGCGAGCTCCAGCGTCAGCCTCGGTGAGGTCGTCCACCGCATGTCGGTCTGCGCCACGAGCAGCAGCGTGATCACTCGGGCCAGCTCGGCCGGCGAGAACTTCGCGGCCTGAGCCAGGAGGCGATCGGCCTCGTCCTGGGAGACGTCCAGCAGGTCGCCCTGCCCGGGCGCGGTCTTGGCGAGCAAGAGGTTCCGGAAGTGAGTGAGGGTCTGTGAGGTGACGTGCCGGAGGTCCTGCCCCTCCTGCACGAGCCGGTGCACGACCTCGAACACGGCCTTCGCATCGCCCACCGAGACGGCGTCGGCCAGCGCATGGTGCACCTCCGCCCTCGGCGCGCCGATCAGGGAGGCCACCACGTCCTCGCCGATCTCGCCCGCCCCGAGGAGGGAAGCCTGGTCGAGCAGCGACAGCGCGTCGCGAACCGACCCCTCGGTCTGCCGGGAGATGGCGTGGGCCGCCTCCGGCGTGAGGGTCATCCCCTCGTCCTTGGCCACTCGCTCCAGGTGCTCGGCTACCATCTCCGGCGGCACCCGTCGGAAGTCGAACCGCTGGCACCGGCCGATGATGGTGGCCGGCATCTTGTGCGGTTCGGTGGTGGCCAGGACGAACCGCACGCCGAGGGGCGGCTCCTCGAATACCTTGAGCAGAGCGTCGAACGCCTCGCGGGACAGGCGCTGGGCCTCGTCGATGATGTACACCTTCTCGCGGCCCTGAACAGGCGCCGTGGGCGCCTTCTCCCGGAGGTCCCGCGCGTCGTCGACGCCTCCGTGCGAGGCCGCGTCGATCTCGACCACGTCGAGGTGCTGGCCTTCCCGGATGGCCACGCATTGCTCGCACGCGCCGCACGGCTCGGGCGTGGGCCCGTTCTCGCAGTTCACCATCTTGGCCAGGATCCGGGCGGAAGACGTCTTGCCGGTCCCCCGGGGGCCGGTGAACAGGAAGGCGTGGGCCAGGCGGCCCTCGCGGACGGCGCCCACCAGTGCCCGGATCACGTGCTCCTGGCCGAGGACCTCGTGGGGGCCCTGGGGACGGTACTTCCGATAGAGGGACTGGTACTGCTTCTCGTCGGCCACGTGCTCCCCTCGTTCGCCGGTCCCGCCGCGGGGAAGGACGCGCGCGGGAATCATAGGTGACCGTGCACCCGCCGTTGACCCGGGCAGACCCGAGCGCATCACCGGCCGGTGGCTCCGGCCAGGCGACCCCACGGCACCCGCCCTCGCCCGCTTACGGCTGCTTCCTTCCGGACCTGACCGGGTTCGCAGGTTGGCGTCGCGTGGGACCCGACCATCGTCGCTCCGCACCGGGAGCTGCCTCGGACCCATCGGGCCGCGGGCGGGGATTCAGCCCCGCTGAAGCGGATTGCGGGTACAGGGCACCGCTGGCTCCCCGCCTAGCACGGTCACCGGGCCCGAGTATACGACCGGGTCCGGCACCCCCCGGATGAGTCGAACGCGACGTGGTCACCGGAGTCACGGAAGGCCGGCGAAGCCGTTCGATACGCTTGCCGACGTGCTTCCGATCGGCGCGATCCTGGTGGACTTCGACGGGACGGCATGTTCGGCGGACGTGTCCGAGGTCCTGCTCGCGGAGTTCGGCGATCCGGGGTGGCCGCTCTACGACGAGCTCGTGGACCGTGGCGAGATGGGGCTGCGGGAGGCCGCCCGCCACCAGACCGCCATGCTCACCGGCACCCGGGAAGAGATGCTGGCCTTCGCGGTTGACCAGTGCTCCCTCGACGCAACGTTTCCGGGGTTCGTCGGGTGGGCGGAGGCGCGCGCCGTCCCCCTGACACTCGTCTCCGACGGGTTCGCGTTCTACATCCGGCCCATCCTCGAGGCGGCCGGGCTCGATCGCGTCGAGGTCATCACAAACGCGATGGTCTTCGACGGTGACAGGCCGAAGATCCGGCACCCGAACGGCCACCCCGAGTGCGTGGGGTGCGGGACCTGCAAGATGCTCGTCGCCCTCGGGGCCCGGGAGCGGCACGGCTCCGTGGCGTTCGTCGGCGAGGGGCAGTCCGACCGGTACGGGGCGCTGTATTCGGACATCGTGTTCGCGAAGAAGGACCTGGTCCGGATCTGCCGGGCGGACGGCGTGCCGTTCGTTGCGTGGGACACCTTCGACGACGTGCGGCAGACGCTGGAGACGATGGACACGATCCCCGGACCGGTTGCCCCGCAGCGATGTCCGGGATGGCGGATGCCCTGACGACCGCGCCAGGTCTCCGGGGACGGCGGTGGCCGAGGGATTCGAACCCTCGAGGGGGTTGCCCCCCTACACGCTCTCCAGGCGTGCCCCTTCGTCCGCTCGGGCAGGCCACCGGGCCAAGTCTACGGGAGCGGAACGACCCGGCCTCCCGGCGCCGGTACTCCGACGCCGTGCCATCCCGGGCAGGCCTGCCCGGAGGTCTGACCCCAGTTCGAAGCGGCGGAGGCGGCGTGATTCGAACACGCGAGGGGCGGATTAGGCCCCTAACCGCTTTCGAGGCGGTCCCGTTCGTCCGCTCCGGCACGCCTCCGCCGGCGAGTCTAGCA
>JBOGVI010000501.1:0-4587 GCA_050692695.1 Actinomycetota bacterium | reverse complement strand
CGCCTCTCGTGAACTACCTCCCCCTCAAGCTGTCCAAGGACTCGAAGGACGACTCGCGGCGGATCGTCACGCAGTTCGACATGCACGGGGTGGAGAAGCTCGGCCTGCTGAAGATGGACTTCCTGGGACTTCGAAACCTCTCGGTGATCGAGGACACGCTGGCCCTGCTTCGACGCACGGGCCTGGAGCTCGACATCGACCACGTGCCGCTCGACGACCAGGGCGTGTACGAGATGCTGCGCCGCGGGGACACGACCGGGGTGTTCCAGCTGGAGAGCCCCGGGATGCGCCAGCTGATCCAGACGCTCGCTCCCGACCGGTTCGAGGACCTCATGGCGCTGGTCGCGCTGTACCGCCCCGGGCTCCTCTCGCTCGGACAGCACGTCGAGTACGCCGAGCGCAAGCACGGGCGCAAGCCGGTGACCTACCCTCACCCGGACCTCGAGGAGGTCCTGGGGAACACGTACGGGATCATCGTGTACCAGGAACAGGTCATGCAGGTCGCTGTCCGCATGGCCGGGTACTCGATGGGCGAGGCCGACACCCTCCGAAAGGCCATGGGGAAGAAGATCCGGGAGATGCTCGTCCCGCACCGCCAGACGTTCGTTGAGCGGGCCGCGTCGCGCGGGTACCAGCGGCGCCTGGCCGAGGACATCTTCGAGCTGATCACCCCGTTCGCCGATTACGGATTCAACGCTTCGCACGCGTGCGCGTACGCGTACGTGGCCTATCAGACCGCGTATCTCAAGGCCCACCACCCGGTGGAATACATGTCGGCCGTCCTCACCAGCGTGAAGGACGACAAGGACAAGAAGCCGTTCTACCTGAACGCGTGCCGGCTGATGGGCGTCGAGGTCCTGCCCCCCGACGTGAACGAGTCCGAACTGGACTTCGCCCCGGTACGGGGGGGCGAGCCGAAGGTCCGCTACGGGCTGTCGGCGGTTCGGAACGTGGGGGCAGGGGCCGTGGCGCAGATCATCGAGGCCCGGGCCGCGAAGGGCGAGTTCCGGTCCTTCGCCGACTTCTGCCGGAAGGTCGATCCCGGCGTCCTGACCAAGAAGGTGCTGGAGAGCCTGGCGCTGGCCGGGGCCTTCGTCTCGCTCGGGTACGCGCGCCGGGCGCTGCTCGAGAGCCAGGAGAAGGTCTCGGGTCCCATCGCCGCCGAGCGCAAGGCCGAGGCCGCGGGGCAGTTCTCGCTGTTCGGCGGGGGACAGCATGCAGCATCGGAGATCGACGAGTCGGTGCTCTCGGGGGAGGAGTTCGACAAGCGCACCCTGCTCCGGCTGGAGAAGGAGATGCTCGGCCAGTACGTCACCGACCACCCCTTGCTCGGGGTGCGGGACCGCCTGTCCGCCCAGACCGACATGGAGGTGGCCGAGGTGGTGACGCTCGGCGACGGTGATCTCGTCACTGTGGGGGGGATCGTGGCCGCGGTGGCCCGGCGGTACACGAAGAAAGGCGAGCCCTACGCGCTGTTCCGGTTGGAGGACCTGGCGGGCGGCGTCTCGGTGATCGCGTTCCCCAGCGTGTTCGAGCAGGTGCCCCACCTCATCGAGCCGGATGCGATCGTCCTGGTGAAAGGGCGGGCGGACCTCCGGGGCCGCGAGCTCCAGCTCCGGGCGGTGGAGATCCGGGAGCCGGACCTGGGGACCGCCGGGCCCGCGCCCACCACCAACGGCATGCTGGTGGTCGACCTCGCCGCCGCGAGCTGCACGAACGCCGTCATCGCCAGGCTGAAGGAGCTGCTCGGGGCGCACCCCGGCTCCACGCCGGTCCAGGTCAGGTTCATCTCCTCGAATGCAACGACGCCGATCGACGTGGGCACGCACCGGGTGGAGCCGGCGGCCGGCCTGCTCTCGGAGCTCCGCCATCTGTTGGGGCCGCACGCGGCGCGCGTCGAAGGCGCGTTCGAGCTACCGGCCGAAGCGGTGATCAGGGTTCCCGACGCTACGGGAGAGCCCGCGGCGGCCCGACCGTCGGCCTGATCGCCGCGGCCGGCGACCCGACCTCCCCCATCCGTGCTCCCAGCGATCCGGGCCGGCCGCGCCGCCGGTACGCTACGGTCGTGCGGTTCCTGGTCATCCCCGCGGTCGACGTCTCGGCAGGCCGCTTGGCCCGCCTCACCGCCGAGGGGGCCGTGCCGGTGAACGCGTTCGGCGGGGATCCCGTTGCCGCGGCTCGGTCGTTCGTGGAGGCCGGGGCCACCTGGATCCACGTCGTGGATATGGACCTGGCCTTGGCCGGGGAGTTCCGAAGCCTCGAGGTCGTGCGGGCCATCGCGGGCGTGGGGGCCCGAGTTCAGGCGAGCGGGGGCGTGAGGTCGGAGGCGGAGATCCACGCCGCCATTTCGGCAGGGGCCTCGCGGGTGGTGCTGGGCTCCGCCTCCCTGGTAGATCGGGAAGTGACCGCGGAGTTGGTTGCTCGGCACGGGGAGGCCCTGGCCGTGGGGCTTGAGGCCGACGGGGCCACCATCCGGCCCCGGGGGATGGTCGGGGTCGAGCTCCCGCTGTGGGAGACGCTGGAATGGCTGGCCGGACTTCCCGTCGCCCGGTACGTGCACACCGATGTGGGCCGGGCGGGTGGCCTGGAAGGTCCGGACCTCGACGGTGCCTTGGCCCTGGCGACGTCCACCCGACGACCGGTGATCGCGGCGGGCGGCATCCGCAACGTGGAGGACCTTCGGGCCCTGGCCGCGCTGGGGGAGGGCATCGAGGGGGCGGTCGTGGGCCGCGCGCTGTACGAAGGGCTCGATCTGCGAGAGGCCCTGTCCGCGGTGGCGTGAGGGTCGGCCGCTAGACTTGCCCAGCCATGGGATTCCTGACCGAGACCGTGGATGGCGTCAGGCGCAGGCTCGAACGCCAACCCATCGACGAGGCCGGGCTCATGGCGCTGGCGATCAGGATGCCACCCCCCCGGGGGTTCGCCGGGTGCCTGTGGTCGGCCGAGCCGCCGGCGGTGATCGCCGAGGTCAAGCGGTCGTCGCCTTCGGCCGGGCGGATCGCCGAAGCCGATCCCGCCTCGCAGGGGCGCGGGTACGAGGCGGCCGGAGCGGCCGCCATCTCCGTGCTAACCGAACCGGTGCACTTCGACGGCTCGCTGGCCGACCTTCGGGCCGTACATCTCGCCACCACGATCCCGGTCCTTCGCAAGGACTTCCTGGTGCACCCGGCTCAGCTCATCGAGGCTCGGGTGGCGGGGGCCGACGCCGTGCTCCTCATCGCCGCAGCGCTGACCGAGGCCGAGCTCAAGGCCATGCTCGGCGCAGCAGGGGATCTCGGGATGGGCGCTCTGGTCGAGGCCCACGGAGAGGAGGACCTGGAGAAAGCGGTCGGTTCGGGCGCGAAAGTGGTGGGCGTGAACGCGCGCGACCTGGAGAGCCTCGCGGTGGACGAGGACCTGGCGCTGGAACTCCTTCGAAGCATCCCGCGCGACCGGATCGGTGTGCTGGAGAGCGGCATCGGGACCCCGGAGCAGGTCCAGCGGGCCCTGGCGGCGGGGGCGAAAGCCGTGCTGGTGGGGGAGGCCCTTATGCGCGCACACGACCCCGTGGCCAAGCTCCGGGAACTGCGAGGTGGGGCGTGAACGGTGGTGCGGCGTGAGCCGCGTGAGTGCCCCTTCAGCGGCACCCGCGGTCCCCGATGCCAGAGGTCGGTTCGGCCGGTTCGGCGGGCGGTACGTCCCCGAGGTCCTGATCCCGGCCCTGGACGAGCTCTCCGCGGCATGGACCGAGCTGAAGGACGAGCCGCGATTCCGGGGCGAGCTCGACGCCCTCCTACGCGACTACGTGGGCCGCCCGTCGGCGCTGACCTTCGCCTCGCGGCTGTCCGAGCAGCTCGGCTACCGGATCTACCTGAAGCGGGAGGACCTGAACCACACCGGCGCCCACAAGATCAACAACACGATCGGCCAGGTGCTGCTGGCCGTGCGCCTGGGCAAGCGCCGGATCATCGCCGAGACCGGCGCCGGCCAGCACGGCGTGGCCACCGCTACCGCGTGCGCGCTGTTCGGCCTGCCGTGCATGGTGTACATGGGCGAGGAGGACACGGTCCGCCAGGCCCCCAACGTGGCTCGCATGAAGCTCCTCGGTGCGGAGGTGGTGACGGTCACGTCGGGAATGCGAACGCTCAAGGACGCCATGAACGAAGCGATGCGGGACTGGGCGGCCACCGTGCAGGACACGCACTACGTGATCGGCTCCGTGGCCGGACCGCATCCGTTCCCGTCGCTCGTCCGCGATCTCCAACGGGTGATCGGCGACGAAGCGAGGGTCCAGTTCCGGGAAGCCGAGGGACGCGACCCCGACGTCGTGGTGGCGTGCGTGGGAGGCGGCAGCAACGCGATGGGGATCTTCGCTCCTTTCGTGGGTGCGCCAGGGGTCCGGCTGGTGGGCGTGGAGGCGGGGGGACGGGGTGAGGGCGAAGGGGAGCACTGCCGGTCGCTCACGCTCGGAGAGCCGGGTGTGCTCCACGGCTCGTTCTCGTACCTCCTCCAGGACGCCGAGGGACAGATCCTTCCCACCCACTCCATCTCGGCGGGCCTGGACTATCCGGGCGTCGGCCCGGAGCATTCGTTCATGAAGGAGGCGGG
>JBOGVI010000500.1:0-5301 GCA_050692695.1 Actinomycetota bacterium | reverse complement strand
CCTCGGACTGTCGTAGGGGAAGGGCACTCCTTAAGTTGGGGATGTCTCTCCGTAGCGCCGCCCGCGACAAGAAACGCGGGGCGTTCGGCCGGGTAGGCAAAGCCGCGTCCCGCGCCGTCAGATGGTTCTGCCGAACGCGCCCGGGGAACCACGGAACACTCGCCAGCTCGCACGCCCGCCCGACGCGTCGAACACTCCCGTCCAGAGAGCGAGGCCGGACAAGTCCTCGGACAGCACGCTGTGGTCGCTTCGGAAACTGATCGCGCCTCCCACTGCCCAGCGGGACGATCCGCGAGATCGCAGCGCCAGACCGCGGGCGTCGAACCAGACCTCAGCTCCGTCCTCGGTCTCGATCATCCCGGCCGGTACATGCCGCACAAGGTCTCTCCGGCTGTCTCGAAGTTCGACCACCGGATCGTGCCGCGCAGAGCTGGGCCGCTGACGGTCCCGTCGCCGCTGCCCACGAGCTCACCGTCCCGACCTTCTCCTGACACCACCGGCGCCATGCCCGGGCGAAACCGGAGTTCGATGTCGAACAGGTGCTCGAGGGACGATCTCTTCGTTACCTTGCTGTGCCTACCCGTTCCTGTCCCTCCCCGCGGTCCCCGGTGGCGGGGGCGACCTTCTCCACCACCCTCAGACTGGTCACGACGTTCGGCCACGCTTCCCCTCCTCATGGTCGAAGCTCCTGCTCATTCGGCGGGCCTTCAGGATCCTTGCCAGAGGCAACACGCCCCAGACCAGCCCCGCCAGGCCGAGGAGCGTGAGCGGCCAATACCGAAGCGCGGCGCCGGCGACCGCCGAGACTGCGCCCGCTCCGATGCCGACGGCCGGGAGCAGGGCGCAGCAGACGACGAACGCGGCGCCCGCGAGACCGCCCCAAAGACCTCGCTCCCCGTCAGCCACGCCGCGCACCCCTTTCCGGCTCCGGCAGGGGTGCCGGGGACCACCACAGCGCGGCGTGGTCGCCGCGCTGGAAGGCCGCGGCGGCGGCGAAGAACACGCCGAAAAGGAGGCTCTCCCCGAAGTGCTCCGGCGTGAGGGCCAGGTGAACCGCTCCGGCCCCCCCGACCAGGGTCGAGAGCGGCACCTGCCCTGAAGTCGGACGCGTCCGGCGGGCACGGTGGCCGGCGACGGCCGGCGTCCTCCCCGCTGGCGCGACGTGCCCGGCGCTCGCCATCGCCGTCCCTACGCGGCGCAGCAGGAGAGGAGATCGACGTCGGCCGTGAACGACTGCGCGGTGAGCTTGAGCCCCTCTGCCATCGTCAGGTACGGCGCCCAGGTCTCCGCGAGATCCTTCACCGTGAGCCCGAACTTGATCGCGTAGACCGCCCCGATCATCACGTCCCCGGCGTTCGGCGCCACGGCGTGCACCCCGAGGATCCGCCCCGTCCCCTGCTCGGCCACGATCTTGAAGGCGCCCCGGGTGTCCCGGTTCACCAGCGGGCGCGGGATGTGCTCGAGCTCCACAACCCGGCACTCGCACCGGTACCCCTGACGGTTAGCCTCCTCGTCGGTGAGCCCGACCGCGGCGATCTGGGGCTCGGTGAAGGTCACCCGCGGCAGGGCCGCGTAGTCCATCTTGCGGTGCGATCCGGTGATCGCGTTCTCGGCGGCCAGGGTGCCGTGGGCCGCCGCCACGTACACGAACTGGGGAGCCCCGGTGACGTCGCCGGCGGCGAACACCCGCCGGTTGGTGGTTCTGAGCTCCTCGTCCACCTTTATCGCCCCGCGCTCCGTGAGCTCGATCCCGGCCACCTCCAGGCCGAAACCCTCCACGTTCGGCCGCCGGCCGGTCGCCACGAGGATCTCCTGGGCCGCCAGGCGCCGGCCGTCCCCGAGGCGCACCACACGAGACTCGCCGTCGCGCTCGACTCGGGTGATCTTCGCGGAGGTCGCCACCTCGATCCCCTCGTCCTCGAACACCCTGGTGATCCACGAGGAGAGCTCGGGCTCCTCCAGCGGAGCCAGGCGGTCGAGGACCTCGACGACCGTTACCCTCGACCCCAGGCGGGAGAAGAGCTGCCCCATCTCCAGACCGATGTAGTTGCCCCCGATCACCACGAGGCTCTCGGGGAGGTTCTTGAGATCCAGCGCCGTGGTGGAGGTGAGGTACCCGGACTCCTCCAAACCGGGGATCGGCGGGGCCCAAGGAGTCGCCCCCGTGGCCACCAAGTAGTGGGCGGCGCGGATCTCACGGCCTTCGACGGCCACGGCATCGGGCCCGGTGAACCGGGCGTGCCCCCGGATGAGCTCGAACCCGTACTTGGCAGCGAGCTCCTCGTACTTCCAGCCCCGGAGGTAGGCCACCACGTCGTCCTTCATGGCCACCGCCCCCCCCAGGTCCACGCGACCCTGTGAGGTGGCGACGCCGGAGAACGGGTGATGGCCGGCGGTGTGGTAGGCCTGCGCCGCGGCAAGCAGGTTCTTGGAGGGGACGCATCCCGTGTTCACGCACGTGCCGCCGATGGTCCCGTTCTCGACGATGGCCACCCGCGCGCTGAGGTTCGTGGCCCGGATCGCCGCCCCGAACGAAGCCCCTCCCGCACCGATGGCCAGCAGGTCGTAATCGCCCGCTTCGGGAGCGGCCCGGCTGGTCCGGGTCGCGACATCTTCCACCGACCGGATCGAGCCCGGGCGGTACCCGGCTCCTCGGACCGCCTCCGCGAGCCGCCCGCCGTCGGCCTCCTCGGCGGCGAACGTGGCTCGTCCGCTCCGCCAGTCGGCCGAGACCTCAGTGGCGCCTGCCGCCGCGAGCGCACCCTCCACGTGCCGGCTGCAGGAGTCGCAGGTCATCCCGACCACGTTCATCTCGAGCTTTTCCATCGCTCGTCTCCTTCAGATCCAGTCGGGCCCGATCCGACCGCAGCTTGCCAGGTGATCGCAGTGCTCCGTCGCCAGCTCCCGCGCCCGCGCCACCAGCCCCCGGACTCTTCGGTCGGCGATCCGGTACACCATGTTGCGCCCCCGCCGCTCCGACTCGGCCACCCGGCACCACTTCAGGCAGGCCAGGTGGTTGGAGACCCTGCTCTGGGGAGCCCCCACCAGATCGACGAGCTCGGAGACCGTTCGCTCCTGGTCCAGGAGTGCCTCGAGGATCCGGAGCCTGGTCGGGTCTCCCAGGACCCGGAAGTAGCGGGAGAGAGCCTCCGGCCCGCAGACCTCGGCGGCAGCCATCTCTGTCTGCTTCTGCATTTCGCTCCTCCGCGACGCTCTTTCGCTTTGCACTCACATCAGGTTTTCCTGATACTACACGCCGACGAGTGGAACGGTCAACCGGTCGGCAGAGCCTTAATCCGGAGCGGCCAATCAACTTGCAGGCGAGCTCGTGAGGATCAGCATTCATAGCCACAACACCCGCCGAGGTGGTCCTCGGGTGGGGCACCGGATCGGACTCGGCCGTTTGCCAGTGGTTTGCAGCCACGGATTGCGGCCCCGTGACCTGCGGCTTTGCAACGCTCGCTGGGGTTTTCGCACCACCCCAGCCCAGCGATGCCACATGTGCATCTTCCTGCGCTTTCGGAACGCGCGGACGCGAAGCCTCGCTGGGTTATTTCGTTTGCAGAATACTTCCGTCACCGAAAGCATCCGGGGAGAGCGAGATGGGGACGGGACGGGACGACCCGACCAGAAGCAGGTTAGCCCGCTCCTGCACGAACCGGAGCGTCGCGAGATCCTCGACGAAGCGGCGGTCGAGTGTGGGCTGGGCGTCGAAGTCGAAAATCCTCTAGGGGGCTGGCGTATCCTTAGTCGGTTGACGGAGAAGGCGCCGCCTCAGAGGGAGTCCGTCCGGGCCGCCGAAGTCATCGCCGCCGCATGCCTCGCCACCGATCTGGGCATGGGCTTCCCCTTCGAGCATGGTCTGCACGGCACGCTGATGGCCATGAGGCTTGCCGACCGGCTCGACGTCGATCCCGAGGCCGAGGCGCAGACTTACTACGCCTCCCTCCTGATGTACTCGGGGTGCACCACCGACGCCGACATCGCCACCCGGATCTTCGCGGGGAGCAGGACAAAGAACATCACCCCTGTGCAGTTCGGATCTGCGGCGGAGGCTCTGGCGGGCGTCATCCGCGCCCTCCCTTCTCCCGACGATCTCCCTCACCGGTCGGTATACGAGGTGGCGAGGCGCTTGGTCCCGGCGGCGAGATTCAGGAAACCTCACTTCGAGGCCCTATGCGATGTCGCGGAGATGATGGCGAAGCGTCTCGGTCTGCCGCCCACCGTGCAGCGCCTGTTCGTCCACCTCACGGAGCGCTGGGACGGCAGGGGCGTGCTGAAGCGGGCGAAGGGGGACGAGATCCCCCTGCCGGTTCGGATCGTGCACGTGGCGCGTGACGCGGCCTACCAGCGGGTCGTTGGCGGGGACGACCACGCTGTGGAGGTGATCCGCCGGCGGGCAGGGCATGCGTTCGATCCAGGCATCGCGCGTCGGTTCGTCCAGGAGGCGCCGGAAATCATGGCCGCGGCGGAGGCGCCCGAGTCGGCGTGGGAGGCGATCCTGGCCGCAGAGCCCCGGCCCTGGCTGACTCTGGAGGGCGAGGGGGAGGACCGGGCGCTCGCCGCCATCGGGGACTTTGCCGATCTGGTGTCGCCCCACCTTTCCGGCCACTCGAGGGGGGTGGCCGAGCTCGCGGTCGCCGCCGCCCGCCTGTATGGCTTCGCCCCCTCGGACGTTGCCCTGATGCAGCGGGCGGGGTTCGTCCACGACGTGGGGCGCGTCGGGATCGACCCACGGATCTGGCAGAAGCGGGCGGCCCTGACGGTCGACGAGTGGGAGCGGGTGCGTCTGCATCCCTACCACACCGAGCGCGTCCTTCTCCGCCCCGGATTCCTCGGCTCGTTGGCCGAACTAGCTTGCGCCCACCACGAGCGTCTCGACGGGAACGGGTACCACCGCAGGATGTCGGCGGCCTCGCTCACGCCGGGTGCGCGGCTCCTTGCCGCAGCCGACGCTTTCCACGCCATGCGGGAACCGCGCCCGTACCGCGACCGGCTCTCACCGCAGGAGGCGACCAAGCTACTGGGCGAGGAAGCCCGCGCCGGACGCCAGGACTCCGAAATGGTCGCCGCGGTGGTCCAGGCAGCCGGCCAGCCGGCCCCTCCAGTTGAGCGCCCGGCCGGGTTGACCGAGCGAGAGGCGGAGGTCGTGGGGCTCCTAGCAAGGGGTCTCCAGACGAAGCAGGTGGCGCGGAGACTGCGGATCTCGATCAAGACCGCCGACCGCCACATCCAGAACGCCTACCGGAAGATCGGTGTCTCCACCCGAGCAGCCGCAACCATGTTCGCCATGGAGCACGG
>JBOGVI010000499.1:0-12737 GCA_050692695.1 Actinomycetota bacterium | reverse complement strand
GCGTGGCGGAACCCGTGCTCGGTGTAGCCGAGCCCCTCCATCACCCTGTCGGCCGCGGTGATGAACGTGGAGAGCTCGGCGTGGGCCTGGACCTTCTCCAGGGTGATGGCCTCGAGCGCGGGCTCTGGCCGCTCCCGCCCCGGGAACGGCGTCCTCATCGACGACGCCTCGGGAACCGCGTCGGCGCTCCCCTTCACGGCCGGCTGCCGGCCTCCTCATCGGAGCCTTCGTCGGTCCCGTCGTCCCCGTCGTCCTCGTCCTCGACGAGGCGCTGGGCGATGGCCCTTCGGAGCATCCGGACCTCGGTCCCCGGGGCGATCTCCACGGTGACCGTGTCCGTGTCCTCATCGATCCGCTTCACGGTCCCGAACAGACCGCCTGAGGTCATGACGTCGTCGCCGATCCGGAGACGGCCGAGGAGGCTCTGCTGCTGGCGCTGGCGCATCCGCTGGGGCCGGATGAGCAGGAAGTAGAACACCCCTCCCATGAGGACGAGGGGAAAGAGTAGGCCGATCAGCGAGCCACCTTGCCCGTCCGAGGTTTGGGCCAGGACCGAGATCATCGAGATGCCTTTCGCTGCGGGGAACGAACCCGCAGCATACAGGCTACCGCGGGCACCGCAGGAAGGGTCCGCTAAGAGAGCGGAAGGGCGCCCTCGGCCGCCACCCCGAGGTGCCGGTAGGCCCGCTCGGTGGCCACCCGGCCTCGCGGCGTTCGCTTGAGGAGCCCCAGCTGGAGCAGGTACGGCTCGTAGACGTCCTCCACCGTATCGGTCTCCTCACCGACCGCTGCGGCAAGCGTCGAGAGGCCGACCGGCCCGCCGCCGAACTTGTCGATCACCGCCGACAGGATGGCGAGGTCCAGCTTGTCCAAGCCCTCCTCGTCCACGTCGAACAGCTCCAGGCCGCGCCGAGCCACCTCGCCATCGACGGCTCCGTCGAGGCGAACCTCGGCGAAGTCACGGACCCGCCGGAGGAGCCGATTCGCGACGCGGGGCGTGCCCCGCGACCGCCGGGCGATCTCGCGGGACCCCTCCGTGTCCACGCGCACGCCGAGGATGCCGGCGGAGCGGCGGACGATCCTCGCCAGGTCGTCGCGCGAGTAGTAGTCGAGGCGGGGGGAGAACCCGAAGCGCTCCCGGAGCGGGAGGGTGATCCTCCCCGGGCGGGTGGTGGCCCCGACCAGCGTGAACCGGGGGAGGTCCAGGCGGATGCTTCTCGCGCTTGGCCCCTTGCCCAGCACCACGTCGAGCTTGTAATCCTCCAGCGCGGGGTACAGCACCTCCTCCACGGCCCGGGGCATCCGGTGGATCTCGTCAACGAACAGGATGTCGCCCTCCCCCAGGTTCGTGAGGATGGCGGCCAGGTCGCCGGGTCGGTCGAGCGCCGGCCCCGACGTTGGCCGAAACGCCACCCCGAGGGCGTTCGCCACGATGCCGGCGAGCGTGGTCTTGCCGAGCCCGGGCGGCCCCGAGACCAGAAGGTGGTCCACGGTCTCGCCCCGGGCCCTCGCCCCCTCCACCAGCAGGGCGAGCTGCTCCTTGATCCGTTCCTGGCCGACGAACTCATCGAGCGTCCGGGGCCGAAGCGCCGCGTCGAACTCGCGCTCCTCCGCCGACAGCTCCGGCTCGACGATCCGCTCCTCGGCCATCGTGCCCTACCCCCGCCCGACGCGCTGGAGCGCCTCGCGGAGCATGTCCTCCACGGGCCGGTCGCCGTTCGCCCCCAGCCCGGCCATGGCCTCGCTCGCCTCCTGAGACGACAAGCCGAGCGCGAGGAGGGCCTCGCGCACGTCGGACAGCGGCCCCTCCACGATCACGACGTCGCCGCCCAGCCGGTCCTTCAGGTCCAGCACCACGCGTTGCGCCACCTTCTTCCCCACTCCCGGCACCACCGTGAGCGCGGCCACGTCGCCTGCTGCCACCGCGCGGCGGAAGGCGTCGGGAGAAAGAACCGACAGGAACGACAGCGCGACCTTCGGCCCCACCCCGTTCACCGTGACCAGGAGGTCGAACAGGGTCCGCTCGTCGTGGGAGGCGAATCCGTAAAGGACCATGGCGTCGTCACGGACCTGCATCCGGGTGAACAGCCGCGCCGGCCTGCCCACCGGGGGAAGCGTCCCCGCGGTGGGCGCCGAGACCTGGACCTCGTAGCCGACCCCGCCCACGGACACCACGACGCGCCCGCCCGTCTTCTCGGCGACGTCGCCGTCAAGGAACGAGATCACCGCGCTCCCGCGATCTTCGACGCGCGCCGGAGGCGCGACTGATGGAGGTGGCACAGGGCGACGGCCACGGCGTCGGCGGCGTCGGCCTGCTCCGGGACGCCCTCCACCCGGTGGGCCGTGACCAGGGCAGTCCGCACCCGGTCCTTCTCCGCGGTCCCCGAGCCGGTCACGGCCATCTTCACCTCCAGCGGCGCATACTCCTCGACCGGCACCTCGGCCTCCGCGGCGGCAAGGAGGATGACGCCGGTCGCGCGGGACACGGAGAGCGCGCTGGTCTTGTTCTGGCCCCACATCACCGCCTCGACCGCCACGGCCTCCGGACGGAGCGAGGCGATGGCTTCCCGGACCGCCTCCGCCAGGCGTCGCAGGCGCTGGGCCTCGGGGAGTCCGGCCGGCGTCCGCACGGTGTCGGACCACACCACCCGAGCCCGTGGGTGGGACCGGGTGACGGCAGCCAGGCCGGTGGAGGCCAGTCCCGGGTCCACGCCGAGCACGCACGGCTCGAACATGTGTTCAGTCTACGGTCGGACCGCAGGGCGGGCAAACACCCTCTTGAGATCGGGCCGACCCGGTCGCCGCGGCCCTTTGGGCCCCTTAACCATCTTGCTTGCCCGTCCGATGAAGGGACCAGTTGATGCACGCCGGACCCGAAGGCAACGGCCGGTCCAACGTCCACGAGGAGGCTGAGGCGATGAGCAGGGCAACCACCGACGTAGGCCGCACCGTCCCGCCCTGGCCGAAACCCTCCGACCAGCAAGGGTTGCAGGACTTCTGGCGAGTCTACGACGCGCACTACGAGGAGATCTCGAACGATGCCCTGACCCTCCTCGCCGACGATCCTGACTTCGGCCCGGTGCTCGCGTCCATGACGCAGCAACAGCGGGAGGAGCAGAACCGCGAGTCCCGCGAACGGATGCGCCGCGCGATCGCGGAGGGCGAGTGGGACCCGTACTTCTCCGAGCTTCGGGTCCAGGGATTCCGATACGCGCAGATGGGAGTGAGCTTCGCCGGCTGGTTCCGGCTCCTGAGCATCTTCCGGCCCCTCCTCTCCGGGTTCCTGCTCGACGCCTTCAGGGAGATGCCCGACCGGCTGCTGTCGGCCATCGGCGCCATGGACGAGTTCATCGATGGGGCCATGGCCGTCATCGGCGAGGAGTATCTGCGGGCCAAGGAAGAGATCATCAGCCATCACCAGGAGGCGATCCGAGAGCTCTCGACCCCGGTCCTCCAGGTGCGCGACGACATGCTCCTGGTTCCGGTCGTCGGCGTGATCGACTCCACCCGGGCCAGGCAGATGACCGACCAGCTCCTCCAGGCCATCCGGGCCAAGCGGGCCAAGGTCGTGGTCATCGACATCACGGGGGTCGCGGCCGTGGACTCCATGGTCGCCAACCACCTGGTGCAAGCGGTCGAGGCCGCCCGGCTCCTCGGGGCGCACGCCATCCTCACCGGCCTGTCGGCCGAGGTGGCCCAGACCGTCGTCCGCATCGGTGTCGACCTGAGCAAGGTGCGAACGACCGGGAGCCTCCAGGACGGCATCGGAGAGGCCAACCGGATGCTGGGATACACCGTCGTCAGGTCCCAGTAGCCGGCCGGCGTCGGGAGGAGTGCAACGATGGCCATCCCCATCCTCAAGCAGGGCCCCTACCTGATCGCCTCGATGCAGTCGGAGGTCGGTGACGCGGACCTGGTCCGGCTGCGGGAGGACCTTGCCTGGCAAGTGGGCGACGTCCGCGCCCGCGGCCTCGTCGTCGACGTCACGACGATCGACGTGATGGACTCGTTCACCATCAGAACCCTGCTCGAGGTGGTCCAGATCGGCAAGTTGCGCGGAGTGGACGCGGTGATCGTCGGCATCCAGCCCGAGGTGGCGTTCGCGATGGTGCAGCTCGGCCTTCGGCTGGACGGAGTCGCCACCGCGCTCGACCTCGAGGAAGGGTTGGCGCTCCTCGAGCGCCAGATGGGGGGCGGCGCCGACGATGTCCGATGAGATCCGGGTCCGGATCGGGTCCGAGCACGACATCCTGGCGGCCCGCCAGCGAGGCCGAGAGCTGGCGGTTGACGGGGGGTTCACCGGCAGCGACCTGACGCTTATCGCCACCGCCATCTCCGAGCTCGCTCGAAACATCGTCGAGTACGCCGGGGAGGGGGAGATCGTGCTGACCCTCCTCACCAACGGCAGCCGGCGGGGCATTGCGGTCGTCGCCTCGGACCGGGGACCGGGCATCCCCGACGTCGCCCAGGCCATGCAGGATGGGTACTCCACCAGCAAGAGCCTGGGACTCGGTTTGCCCGGCGCTCGGCGGCTGATGGACGAGTTCGAGATCGAGTCCGAGATCGGTACCGGAACGACCGTGACGATGAGGAAATGGACGCACATCTCGTCCTCGACCGCGCCCCGTTGATCGACTGGGCCGTGGCCGGGGTGGCGCTCGCCGGGGAGATTCGATCGGGCGACCTCCACGTCGTCAAGGAGTTCGCCGGCGGGGCGCTGATCGCGGTGGTGGACGGGCTGGGACACGGTGAGGAGGCGGCGGAGGCCGCCGGCCTGGCGGTCACTACGCTGGAGGAACACGCCGAGGAACCGGTCGAGGCCCTGGTGAGGCGATGCAACGAGGTGTTGCGAGGGACGCGCGGAGTGGCCATGAGCCTGGTCTCGTTGAACGCCCCCGGCCAGACCATGAGCTGCATCGGCGTGGGCAACGTGGAGTGCATCCTGATCCGCGGGCGAGGGCACGCCGCCTGGGCTCGCGAGAGCGTGATGCTTCGAGGCGGCGTGGTCGGCTACAGCCTCCCTCCCCTCCGGGCCAGCGTCTTCCCCTACTCCCGCGGGGACACGCTCATCTTCGCGACCGATGGCGTCCGCTCGGGGTTCGTGGCCGACCTCTCGTGGAGCGAGCGGCCGCAAGAGGCCGCCGATCGGATCCTCACGCAGTTCGGCCGGGGAACCGATGACGCGCTGGTCCTGGTGGCTCGGGTCATCGGAGGTGAGGCGTGAAGACCTCCACCGTGCCGCAGTTGGCCGAGGACTACGCCGCGGCTCTCCGGGACTACCTGGCCGGTGCGGATGAGGCCGCACTCGCCAGGGCCTATGAGATCGGGCGGCGGACCATCGACAGCGGCCTCAGCCTCTTCGACATCGCGACGATCCACCACGAGGCCTTGACGGCCGCCCTCGAGGGGGCCGCCCCCGAGGCGTTCGGTGGGTCGATGAAGTCCGCGATGACCTTCTTCGCCGAGAGCCTGGCCGCGTTCGAGATGGCCCAACGCGGCTATCGGGCGGCCACCGTGAAGCTCCTCGCATTGAAGGAGGAACTCGAGCAGAGCGCGGCGAAGCTGGCCGCCGTCAACGACGAGCTGCGGTCGGAGAACGCCGAGCGGAGGCGTGCCGAGGAGGCCGCCGGGCGGGCGAAGGACGAAGCCGAGCGAGCGAGCCGGGCCAAGAGCGAGTTCCTCTCCCGCGTCAGCCACGAGCTCCGCACACCGTTCAACGCGGTGCTCGGGTTCGCCCAGCTCCTGGAGATGGACGACCTGAATCCAGATCAGCGCGAAAGCGTCGGGCACATCATCAAGGCCGGCAGGCACCTCCTCGACCTGATCAACGAGGTGCTGGACATCAGCCGCATCGAATCGGGCACGCTCTCGCTCTCCGTGGAGCCGGTCCCGGTCCGTGAGGTCGCCCAGGAGACGGTAGATCTGGTCCGCGCCATCGCCACCAGGCGGGGGATCGAGCTCCGAGCAGACCTGGCCGACGGCGCCGACGGCCATGTGATGGCCGACCGGCAGCGGCTCAAGCAGGTCCTGCTCAACCTGCTGTCGAACGCGGTCAAGTACAACAGGGAAGGGGGCGTCGTCACCGTCGCGTTCGGGGAAGCGCACGGCACGGTGCGCATCGAGGTGACCGATACGGGGCCGGGCATCCCGACAGACCGGATCGATCGGCTGTTCAACCCGTTCGAGCGGATGGGAGCAGAGCAGGGTGAGATCGAAGGGACCGGGCTCGGCCTGGCTCTGTCGAAGCGGCTGGTCGAGGCCATGGGTGGACTCATCAGCCTTGAAGCCACCTCCGATCGGGGAACGACGTTCTTCATCCAGCTACCTCGAGCGGAACCTCCGGTGAGTGCCTACGAACTCGCGGAGAAGCCCAGCCCGCCTCCCCGACCGACCGGGCGCACTCGGACCGTCCTGTACATCGAGGACAACCCGTCCAACCTCACGCTCGTGGAGCGCGTCCTGGTCCACCGGCCGGCGGTCGAGGTCATCTCGGCGCTCCACGGCCGGCAGGGATTGGAACTCGCCCAGCAGCACCAGCCCGACCTGATCCTGCTGGACCTCAACCTGCCGGACGTCCCGGGTCAGCAGATCCTGCGCAAGTTGAAGGAGTCCCCCCAGACGAGTGGGATCCCGGTCGTGGTCATCACCGCCGACGTCGCCCGCGGCCAGGTCGAGAGCCTCATCGCGGCCGGGGCTCACAACTACATCACGAAGCCGCTCGACGTCCAGCGCTTTCTCGCGATGGTGGACGAGGTGCTCGCCGGGGCCGAGCGGTTCGCGGACGGCGCTCAGCCCACCTGAGCGAGGACCTCCTCGGGGATGTCGAAGTTGGCGGAGACGTTCTGGACGTCGTCCAGCTCCTCCAGGGCGTCCAGGAGCGCCAGGACCTGCCGGGCCGCAGGGCCGTCCACCGGCACCTGGGTCTGCGGGACCATCGTGAGCTCGGCCGACAGCATGGGAATGCCGGCCGCCTCGATCGCGTCGCGAACGGCCCGGAGGGCGCCGGGGTCGCACGTGATCTCCCACGTGCTCTCGGAATCGCCGAGGTCGTGGGCGCCCGCCTCCAGCGCGATCTCGAGGAGCTTCTCCTCATCTGGCGCCGCGGGCTTCTCGATCTGGATCACGCCCTTCCGGGTGAACATCCACGCGGTGCTTCCGCTCGCCCCTAGGTTCCCGCCGTTTCGGGTGAAGGCGTGACGGACGTCCTGCGCGGTCCGGTTGCGGTTGTCGGTGATGCACTCCACGAACACGGCCACGCCGCCGGGGCCGTAGCCCTCGTAGGTGACCTCCTCGTACCGGGCTCCGCCGGCCAACTCGCCGGTGCCTCGCTTGATGGCGCGCTCGATGTTGTCCCAGGGGACGGAGGAGTCGCGCGCCTTGTCGACGGCCGAGGCCAGGACGGGGTTGCCCTCGACGCTTCCCCCGCCGTCCTTGGTCGCCACCTCCACCGCCCGGAGCAGCTTCGCGAACGCATTGCTGCGCTTCGCGTCCTGCGCGGCCTTCTTCCGCTTGATCGTGCTCCACTTGGAGTGGCCGGACATCTACGTCTTTCCCGCCACGTACTCGTGGAGGCGGGTCTCCCCCACCAGCTCGGGATGGAAAGATGCCACGACCAGGTTCCCCTGCTCCAGCACGACGGGGTGGCCCTCGTGCTCGGCCAGGACCGTCACGCGCTCGCCGACGTCTTCCACGATGGGGGCCCGGATGAACACGGCGCGCACCGGATGGTCGATGCCCTGCACCTCGATGTCGGCCTCGAACGAGTCGACCTGCCTCCCGTAGGCGTTTCGGCACACCGTGATGTCGATGAGCGACAGGAGCGGCTCGCCGCCTTCGACCCTTTGGGCCAGCACGATCATGCCCGCGCAGGTGCCGAGGACCGGCAGGCCGCGGGACGCCCGCTCCCGGATCGGCTCCACGAGCCCGGCGCTCGCCGCCAGCTTCCCGATGCTCGTGGACTCGCCCCCCGGGATCACCAGCAGGTCCACCCGGGCAAGGTCCTCGGGCGTGCGGACCTCGACGGGAGGCACGCCGATGTCGGCGAGCACGTGCGCGTGTTCGCGGAAGTCACCCTGGAGCGCGAGGACGCCGCCCTTCATAGCCGGCGGCTACCACCCGCGGACCTGGAGGAGCCCGTCTTCGCCGAGCTCCTTGATGTCAAGACCATGCATGGGCTCGCCGAGACCGCGCGACACCTTCGCCAGGACATCCGGGTCGTTGAAGTGCGTGGTGGCCTCCACGATGGCCCGGGCCCGGACCGCCGGGTCCTCGGACTTGAAGATGCCCGAGCCCACGAACACCCCGTCCACCCCGAGCTGCATCATGAGGGCCGCGTCGGCCGGGGTGGCGATGCCGCCTGCGGCGAAGTCGACCACGGGCAGCCCGCCCCTGGCGGCCACGTCCCGGACCAGCTCCACCGGAGCTCCCAGCTCCTTGGCCGCCGAGACGAACTGTTCGGGCCGCAGGCCCTGGAGCCACGCGGTCTGCTTCAGGATGGCCCGCTGGTGACGGACGGCCTCCACCACGTTCCCGGTCCCGGCCTCCCCCTTGGTCCGGATCATGGCCGCGCCTTCGGCGATCCGCCGGAGGGCCTCGCCCAGGTCCCGGGCACCGCACACGAACGGCACGGTGAACGCCCACTTGTCGATGTGATGCTCCTCATCGGCCGGGGTCAGAACCTCGCTCTCGTCCACGTAGTCCACGCCGAGGCCCTGGAGGATCTGGGCCTCGACGAAGTGGCCGATCCGGGCCTTCGCCATCACGGGGACGGAGACGGCGCTCATGATCTCGTCGATCTTGGCCACGTCGGCCATCCGGGCAACGCCGCCCTCCTTGCGGATATCGGCGGGCACCCGCTCCAGCGCCATCACCGCGCACGCTCCGGCGTCCTCGGCGATCTTGGCCTGCTCGGCGTTGGTGACGTCCATGATGACGCCGCCCTTCAGCATCTCGGCCAGGCCGGACTTCACGCGGAAGGTGCCGGTCTCGCGTTCCACGGGTCTCCCTCCTAAGAGGACACTCCGAGCTCCAGTCTACCGCTGGTCCCGGAGGCACCAGGAGGCCCGCTACCGCTGGACTGCCACCTCGATGGTGTCGGGCAGCAGCTCCACCCAGGTGATCCCGGGCGCGAGCGGGATCTCCTCCCCGTCCCTGGTCACGAACGTGGTCACGTCGCCCAGGGTGGGGCGGTCCCACCGGCCCACGACCATCCGGCCCTCCCGGAACACGTAGGCCGTTCCCGAGCCGGTCAGGGTGACCTGCGGCGAGAAGCTGCCTGGGGGGATGGTCACCTCGACCTGCATCACGACCACGTTCGCCGCGGCGACCCGTGAGCCGTTCTCGAGCGTGTGGGCCACCGTGCCGTGGGATCGGAGCCAGGCGGCATCTCTTCGGCTCCACTTCCAATAGACGTCGGAGTACGACGAGAACGGAAGATGCGCGCTCGATACCTTCCTGGACCGGGCTTCGAACTCGTGCGCGTACGTGAAGATGGCATCGGGCGGGCCCTGGTTCGACCTCGCGGCCTTCCACAGAGGCCTGGTGGACGTGTACAGATTGTGCGGCGACGGTCGGCCATCGTCACGAGTGTAGGCGTCGACCGCAACGTCAAACCTCACGTCGATGAGGTCGGCCCGGTCGACCACCCTGGCCACGTTGCTGGCACTCCCCGAATAGCCGAAGGCCGGCCGCCCGAATTGGGCGAGCACGTCGGGGTCGGTGGTTCGGGCGCTTCGCACGGGACCCACGCGGTTCGCGTCGTGGCACTGGTACACGACGATGAACCTGGTGATGCCGCCCTCCACCGGTTCCTCGTACACGATGTCGGCTCGGTCCAGGCCGCTCTGGGGCCGGGCCTCAGCGAGGTTCTCGACCTTGATCGCGAGCACCGGCCGGTCGGGTACCTCGCCGTGCGGGGCCGGCTGCCCGGTGAGGGGACAGGCCGGTGGCGGCGGCTCCTCGACCAGGCCCACCCTCGACATGGCCTGCTGGACGATCGCGGGGGCGTTGTTCGGGAACATGGCGAAGTAGCCCACGGCCGCGGGGGCCAGTACACCGACCGTGCCGGCCGCGACCGCCAACTTTCCACGGCGCGTAAGGGTCAAGGGTTGACCTCCAAGAGTGGTATGGGGGGCTCGCGGGCGGCCTTCAGCCGGGCCCCGTGATGCTACCCCAGATCGTCCAGGGTGGAACCAAGTTCGGAGAGAACTTCACATCTCCTCAAGACGCCGGATCCGGTCCTCGATGGGGGGATGGGTGGAGAACAGGCGCTCCATCGGGCCCATCCGCTCCCCCTGCACTCGGGAGGGCTGGCTCAGCCACAGGTGGGCGGTGGCGTTGTTCGCAGAGCGCATGGGGATGCCGCTCGCCGCCCCGATCTTCCGGAGCGCGTCGGCCAGGCCGGGCGGGTAGCGGGTGAGCATGGCCCCCTGCGCGTCCGCCAGGTACTCGCGTTGGCGAGATACCGCGAGCCGCACGATCTGGCCGAAGATGGGCGCGGTGACCAGCAACAGCAAGCCGAACGCAAACAGCAGGGCCGAGGCCGGACCCCCACCACGGTCGTTTCCTCGGCGTCCGCCGACCCCGCCCCACCACATGGCGCGCATGAAGAACTCGGACATGATGACGACGGCGCCGACGAGCGTGGCGACGATGGTGCCAACTAGGATGTCCCGATCCAGGACGTGCGACATCTCGTGGGCCACGACGCCCTCCAGTTCGACCCGGTTCAAGGTCTCGAGGAGCCCTTGCGTCACAGCGATCGACGAGTGCTCCGGGTTCCGGCCCGTCGCGTAGGCGTTGGGGGCCTGCTCCGGCACCACGTAGACGCGGGGCTTGGGGAGCCCGGCCGCGATGGCCAGCCCCTCCACGATGTTGTGCAGCCTGGGCTGCTCCTCGGGCGCGACCTTCCGGGCCCGGGTGGAGGCAAGCACGATCCGGTCGCCGTACAGGTAGGAGCCGATCGACATGACCACTGCCAGGCCGATCCCTATCACAAGCCAGACCCGCCCCTGCTGCGTGAGAAGCCCGATCGAGTACCCCACTGCCCCGAGCAGCACGACAGCGCCCAGGACGAGGAGGATCGACTTTCGACGGTTGGACGAGATCTGCTCGTACACGGATGGCTACGGCTGCGAGAGGTCCACGTTCACCGGACCCCGGACCGGATCCTCGATGTCGAAGAACTCGCGCGGCGGGAACCCGAACAGCCGGGCGACGAGGTTCGACGGGAAGGACTGGATCAGCGTGTTCACCCGCATCACCTGGTCGTTGTAGAACTGCCGGGCGAAGGCGATCTTCGATTCCGTGCCCGTGAGCTCCTCCTGGAGGGCCAGGAAGTTCTGGTTCGCCTTGAGGTCGGGGTAGTTCTCCGCCACCGCCAGCAGCTGACGGAGGCCCCGCGTGATCTGGTTCTCCGCCTGCGCCTGATCCCCCACCTCGGAGGCCGCGATCCCTCGGGTCCTGGCCTCGGCGATGGTCTCGAACAGCTGCCGCTCATGGGCCGCGTAGCCCTTGACCGTCTCCACGAGGTTCGGGATGAGGTCGTATCGCCGGCGGAGCTGCACGTCGATCTGGGACCAGCCGTTGTCCACTCGGTTGCGCAGCGACACCAGGCGGTTGAACAGGAACACGCCATACAGGAACACCAGGGCCACGGCCCCGATCGCGATCCACACGGGGGTCACGGCATCTATCGTATCGAGGCCAGGGCGTCCCGGTAGGCCGCCTCGACCTCGCCCGCCACGACGGCCCATTCGTAGCGGCGAGACCGCTCCCGGCCGGCCGCTCCCGTCCTCCGGGCCAGGTCGCGGTCGTCGAGCAGCGTCGCGGCCGCCTCCGCCATCGCGACCGGGTCCCGGGGCGGCACCAGGAACCCTTCCACGCCGTCGGTCAGCACCTCGTCGTAGCCTGGGATCCGGCTGGCCACGACGGGCAGGCCCGCAGCCATGGCTTCCACCAGCACCATCCCGAAGCTCTCGCCCCCCACCGAGGGCGCCAAGAACACGTCGCAGGCCGCGTGGTACGGGGGAAGGTGGTCGTGGGGAACCGAACCCAGCAGCATCACCCGGGCCCGAAGGGCCGGATCCAGCACATCCACCGCACCCCGGTCCTCGCCGTCCCCGGCCACGACCAGCCGTAGGTCCGGGCGGGAGACGGCGAGGATTCGGAACGCCTCGACCGCCGTAGGGAAGCCCTTCCGCTCGTGGAGGCGTCCCACGAACAGCAGCTTGGATCCGGGGCCGAGGTCGGCCGGCGCCGCCTCGGCGAACCTGGCGACGTCCGCGCCGTTCGGTACGATCCGGAAGTCGCCACCCACGCGGTCGTGCACGAACGCGGCGGCCCGCTCCGACACAGCGATCCGGACGGCGATCCGCCGGGCCATCCTTCGAAGGACCGGTGCGGCCACGTCGAACAGCCGGGACCGCTCGGCCCCCGAGTGGAAGGTCGCCACCACCGGCGCCCGGGAAGAAAGCGTCGCCCACATCGATGTGCTGGGTGTGAGCGGTTCGTGGGCGTGCACGACGTCGGGCTCGAAGACCGCGAGCAGCTCCCGCACACGCCCGATCGACCACGGGCGCGGGTCGATCGGCGCGGTGGACCGGTTGTACGGGACGTCCACCGGGCGGCCCACCGCCCGAACCCACGGCTCGGATGGCCGGCCCCGGGATGGAGCGAGGGCCAGCACCTCATGGCCTCGGGCCATGAGGTGCCCAGCTCGCGGACGTGGACCTGCACGC
>JBOGVI010000498.1:0-2326 GCA_050692695.1 Actinomycetota bacterium | reverse complement strand
CGAATGGCCACACACTGAGCAACGCACAGGCGTTCGGGGGCGCGCCCCTGCCCTATCTGCTCTCCGTACCGGAGCGGGACGACGGGGCCTCGCCGCTGTCGCACTGGTCGGTCACGATGCCACTTTCTGACGTCTCGCGATTCCTCCGCGACGCCGGCCTGTGGTCGGGACAGGTCATCGCCCGGGTCACCCAGCACGGCGAGCGCTTGTTGATCAGCGGTGGGGGAGCCACCGTCGAGAGCTCTCGAAGCGACTTCCGCACCGCTCTCAATGCGTCCGCACCGTGCCTCGACCCGTCACGTTACCCGACCGGGGAGCTGCCTCAGACCATTCCTTCCCGATGGTTTTCGGTCAGGTCGAACGACAGGTACCTTCGACTGGAGGGCCGAGGGTGGGGTCACGGCGTGGGCATGGTCCAGTGGGGCGCCTACGGGAAGGCCCTCCGCGGACTGAGCTACGCAGATATCCTGGCCTACTACTACGGGGGCCTCAGGCCCGAACCCTACCCGGAACCGCGCACGATCCGAGTGGGGATCGCTACGGACCTTCGTTCGGTTACCATCGATCCTTCGGGTCCGGTGGACGCCTCCGGCCTGCACATCACACAGGGCCCCTGGCGATTCACCGGAGGGAGGCATCTCCGCGTCCGCCGGGCGGGATCGGTCGAGCCCGTACTATCCGTGACCGATTTCCGGGTCGAGCCGCAGGGTGAACCGGGCGAAGCGATCCTTGGGTCCCTGGAGCTGGAGCGCCCCGCGAGCGCTCGGCTGGTGCTGCTGGCAGAGAACCGAGAGATCCCGCTCTCCCCATTCAACCCGTTCCCGTCCGGACACGCCGAGTTGCGAGGAAGGCTGCCTCGCCTCGAGCCCGGGGCCTACGGCATCGCGGCCGTGGTCAGCGACGGCATCGACGAGATCCACACGAGCCCAAGACGGATTCGAGTGACAGTCGGTGCGACGTCATCTCCGTCGCCGGCCCCCCCGAACCTTGCCGAGGGAGAGCCTCCCGGAGCGGACGAGGAGGGCTCCGCCGCGCGGATCGCTGCGCTGGTTGCGGTCGCGGCCATGATGGCCGTCGGGGCCGGCGCCTTGGCTCTGACTCGCCGGCGTCGCCATCACTCCCGCTAAGGCTCGGACGGGATGCCAGTACCTCCTTGTCGTCGATGCGATCGACGAGAGGTGGCGTAAGGCCGCTCGCGTGGGACCATCGTCACTCCATGCACGACCCGCGCGCGTCCGAGTTCTCCGCCACCGCGTACTGGAAGGCGGTCGCCACGGTCGCGGTCGACCGACGACGGGCCCTGGCCGACATCGAGCGGTTCTTCGCCGCCGGGACGGTCCCCGAGGGGCTCGACGGATTCCACCGGGGCCGCCTGGTCGCCACGACGCTCGGCTACGGGCTGGACTTCCTCCCCGAGACCGTGGCCCGGCTGTGGAAGCCGTGGAAGGGCAAGACGTTCGACCCGGCCGAGGCCGAGGGCCAGAACGTCTTCTCGGCGAAGGGTCGGTTCGTGGCCCGACTCCTGTGGCCGCGATACCGGGGTCTCGCGCGCTTCGGGCCCGGGCTGGACACGGCCTTCAGGTTCCTAACGTCCGCACGGGAGAGCGCCGCCCAGAAGGACCTCCAGGTCCTGCGGATCGACTATGACCTCCCCGACAACCCGGCGTGGCCCATCCGCCGGGTGCTGGACGAGCTGGTCCGGGTGGACGAAGGGCTCTACTTGGGCCACGCCCTGCTCCGGCTGGGCGGGCGGTGGCGCCGGGCGGCCTGGTTCTCCCTCGAGGCCTGACCGCTCGCTTCCGCTGGGCTGCAAGCCTCCCCGCACGGGCCCCCGATCCGACCGGTTCAAGCGCGGACGGCGCGGGGTCGATGAACCTTGAGGGATGGTCACCACCGAGCCCGATCTTGCCCGCACGTCCGCTGCCCTCCGGCGCGTCGTGGACAACGTCGAGCGGGTCATCGCTGGGGCGCGTGAGGCCGTCGAGGCGGCCGTAGTCTGCTTGTTCGCCGAGGGGAACCTCCTCCTGGAGGGCGTGCCCGGCGTGGGCAAGACCATGCTGGCCCGGTCCATCGCGGCCTCCATCGACGGCACCTTCAGCAGGGTTCAGGCCACTCCCGACCTCCTCCCCTCCGACCTCACCGGGATCTCCGTCTACGACCAGCTACGACCAGGAGGCCACGCAATTCAGGTTCGTCCCCGGCCCCATCTTCGCCAACGTGGTCCTGGTGGACGAGATCAACCGGACCACGCCGAGGACCCAGTCGGCGCTCCTCGAGGCGATGGAGGAGCGGCAGGTCACGGTGGAGAACATCACCCATCCGCTCC
>JBOGVI010000497.1:0-10992 GCA_050692695.1 Actinomycetota bacterium | reverse complement strand
ATCCAGACGCGACCACAGCGCGACGTATGGGTCCCTCGGCACCTGCGCCTGCATGCCGACCAGCCGCTCGATCGCCTCGAGGACGGGCACCCTGCGCCGGCGCAGCAGCATCTGCCGTTCGAGCAGGGCGCGGTTCAGCGCTCGCGTGCTGAGCACAACGCCGGCGCGACCCGCCCCGCTTCCGCCCGCCGGGCGTTCTCTGGCGATCGCCCGCACCTCAGATGCGGCGGCGATAGCGGTAGATCGCGAGCGGCGCGAACACGGCCGTGATCACAACCATCCAGATCACCGAGTCGATGACGGGCTCGGCCACCGGACCTCCGAGCATCAGCCCGCGCGCCGAGTCGATGACCGAGGTCACCGGGTTGGCTTTCACGAACGCCTGGAGCCAGCCGGGCATGGTCTCGACCCTCACGAAGGCGGTGCTTGCGAACGTGAGCGGCAGGATGATCATGAAGCCCCAGGTGTTCACGGATTCCGTGGTGCGGGCGGTGATGCCGATGAAGGCCATGGGCCAGCACATCAGGAGGCCGAACGCCGTGACGAGCGCGAGAGCGCCGAGGGCCCCGGCCGCGCCGCCCCCGAACCGGAACCCCAGCAGCGTGGCGAACCCCGTGATGATCAGGATGCTCCACACGATACGCGCTCCGTCGGCCAGGATGCGCCCGCTGATCACGGCCGAGCGCGCGATCGGCAGCGATCGGAATCGGTCGATCACGCCCCGCTGGAAGTCCACGTTCAGCGCGATGGCGGTGGTGAACGGCAGGAACGCCACGGATTGCACGAGGATCCCCGGGAGAGCGAACTGCAGGTACTCGCGGCTTGAGTTCGCGATGGCCCCGCCGAACACGTACACGAACAGCACCAGGAACATGAGCGGCTGGATAGACATTTCCACCAGCTGCTCGGGCGTGGCCTTGATGTGCAGCAGGTTTCTGCGGGCGATCGTCAGCGTATTCGTGAAGACGTTGGTGTGTCCGGACGGTGCCAGGGTCGTGGCGCTCATGTTCGGCTCCTTTCTTGGTTCTCATCCCGGGGGTCCGGCTCTTCCTCGGCGACGTGCCCCGTGATCGCAAGAAAGACCTCGTCCAGGCTCGGACGGCGAAGCGAAAGGTCCTCGACGGCGATGCCCTCCTCGTCGAGGCGCCTGACCACCTGGCCGAGCGCCGATCGATCGGCGATCGTCACGCTCACCAGCTGACCGTCGCTGTGCGTGCCGTCCCCGCCGTCGGCGAACGAGGCCAGGATCTTCTCGGTCGCCGGAAGGTCGGCGGGATCCGCCGGCCGCGCCTGAAGGACCTGCCCACCGACCCGGGTCTTCAGTTGCTGCGGCGTCCCCGCCGCGATCACCCGGCCGTGGTCGATCACGACGATCTCGTCGGCGAGGCGATCGGCCTCCTCCAGGTACTGGGTGGTGAGCAGCACGGTAGCGCCCTCGGCCACCAGACCGCGGATCATGCCCCACAGCTCGAGCCGGCTTCGGGGATCGAGCCCGGTCGTCGGCTCGTCCAGGTACAGGAACCGGGGCCGGCCGACGAGGCTCGCGGCGAGATCTAGCCGGCGCCGCATACCGCCGGAGTAGGACTTGACGTACTTGCCGGACGCTTCGGCGAGGTCGAAGGCCTCAAGGAGCTCCCGCGCTCGGCCGCGGGCGTCGCGCGAGGAGAGACCGAGCAGCCGGCCGATCATGTACAGGTTCTCCTGACCCGACAGGAGCTCGTCGACCGCCGCGTACTGGCCCGTCAATCCGATCAGGCGCCGCACCTGGCGTGGTTGGCGCACGACGTCGTAGCCACCGACCACGGCCGTCCCGGCGTCGGGTTGCAGCAAGGTCGACAGCACCCTGATCCCCGTGGTCTTGCCCGCGCCGTTCGGGCCGAGCAGCCCGAACACGGTCCCCTCCCGGGCGACCATGTCGATGCCGTCGAGGGCCCTGACCTTGCCGAACGTCTTGACGAGTCCCTCGGCCTCGATCGCCGAATATGCCATCGGTTTCCCCCTTGCCCTGGCTTCGCTCTCCCGAACTGATGTCTCTGGGGTCGAACCCTCAGGGTTCCCTCCATTATGCCGGGCAAAAGTGGCCATCCTATGGCCGGTTTCTATGGAATGCTGGGATCGTGCGGGCCGATCGTCTCGTCGCGGTACTGCTGATCCTGCAGGCGCGGCGTCGGATCACGGCGTCCGAGCTTGCCGACGAGCTCGAGATCTCGGAGCGCACGGCCCGCCGCGACCTCGAAGCCCTGGCCGTGGCCGGCATCCCGGTCTACTCGCAGCCGGGAAGAGGTGGCGGCTGGTCGCTGGTCGGCGGTGCGCGCACCGACCTGAGCGGCTTGACCGCGGCCGAGGCTCGCACCCTGTTCCTCGTAGCCGGGCCATCGGCCTCGGCCACCCCCCAGGTCAAGGCCGCCCTCCGCAAGCTGGTGCGCGCCTTGCCCGAGCCGTTCCGAGCGAAGGCCGAGGCGGCGGCGGCGGCCGTCGTTCTGGACCCCACCAGCTGGGATCGAACGAGCGCTCCGCCTCCCGCCCACCTCGATGTGCTTCAGCATGCCGTCGTCGACGGGGTCCAGGTCCGTTTGGGCTATGCCGGCCGCGACCGGCCGGACAGCGAGCGCACCGTTCACCCACTCGGCCTCGTGGCGAAAGGGTCAGTGTGGTACCTGGTCGCCGGGACCCACGCCGGGTTGCGCACGTTCCGCGTGAGCCGGGTTCGGTCGGTCGCCCTCACGGACGAGCCGGTGGAGCGGCCGGACGGCTTCGACCTGGAGGAGACGTGGAAGTCCATCATGGCCTCGATCGACGAGCGTCGGGCCAGGTTCAGGGCCGTCGCCGTGGTCGACCCCGACAAGGTCTCGTGGGTACGGTCAGCGTTCGGGACCCGCCTCTCGGTCGGCGACGTCACGCCCGATGGCCGGGTCGAGGTCGAGCTCCGCAGCTGGTCGGCCGAGTCCATCACATCCGAGCTCGCCGGGTTCGGCGAACACATCGAGGTCCTCCGTCCCGCCGAGGTGCGCGACCATCTCGCCTACCTCGGCGCCGAGCTCACTCGGCGGTACGGGCCCCGTCGGGCGCGACCGCACCGTGATCGCGGCGCCGTTCTCAGCCAACAGGATGTCATAGATCCGACGGCCCGGAGGAACTGAACCAGCGGCGCGCTGCGCCTCGGCTTTCCGCGGGCCGCCTGCGACTCATCCGGAGCCCCGAGCGTCGCGAAGGACGGGTGATCGTCGCCGAGGGGGTGATGGGAAAGACCGCTTCGGGACTGGCCCGGCGGGAAGGCGACGGACGACCGACTCACCCTGACCAACGAGGAGGTGCAGCCTTGGCTTCCCTAAGGAAGCGAGGGCGCCGGGCCTTGGCCTTGGTCGCGACCGCCGCACTCTCCGCAGGCCTGTTCGCGGGCCTCGGACCGGTGTCGGGCGGGGCGTCCAGCCATCGCGAGGCGCCCCTGATCACCGATGACCCGAAGGCCGACAACACCGACGTCTGGGTATTCGTGCCAGCCAGCGCGCCCGACACCGTCGCCATCATAGGCAGTTGGATCCCGCTGGAGGAACCGGCCGGCGGCCCCAACTTCTACCCGTGGGGCGACGATGTCGCCTACGACGTCAACATCGACAACGACGGCGACGCCCGCGCGAACATCATCTACCGGTGGGTCTTCTCGAGCCATTACGAGAACCCCGATACGTTCCTGTACGCAACGGGGCCGGTGACGTCGCTCGACGATCCGGACCTGAACTTCCGCCAGACCTACGACCTGTTCCTGATCGAGGTCGGTTCGGACGAGGTTACCCAGCTCCTGGACGACGCGCCCGCGGTGCCGAGCGACGTGGGCGCCGGCACGATGCCGGAATACGCACCGCTGTTCGAGGCCGGCGTGACGCCGTTCGACGAGGCCGGCGAGGAGGGCCTGACCTGGGCGGGTCAGTCCGACGACGCGTTCTTCCTGGATCTCAGGGTCTTCGACTTGCTGTACGGGGGGGACCTGTCCGAGCGCTTCGACGACACGCTCGCCGGGTTCAACGTGAACACGATTGCCCTCGAGGTGTCGAAGGACGACCTGGCCCTGGGTGGGGACGCCGAGGAGAACCCCATCATCGGCATCTGGAGCTCCACGTCCCGCAGGTCCACCCGGGTCCTGAAGGCCGACGGCAGCCAGACACACAACGGCCGGTTCGTGCAGGTCTCGCGGCTGGGCATGGCCCTCGTGAACGAGGTGGTCATCCCGGTCGGCGAGAAGGACCGGTTCAACGCGTCCAAGCCCAAAGACGACGGGCAGTTCCTGTCCCTCGTCACCGACCCCGAGGTCCCGCACCTGGTCGAGGCGCTCTACGGGATCCCGGCGCCCGACTCCGACCCGGCCACGCCGGGCATCCAGCGGGACGACCTGGTGGCCGTGTTCCTCACGGGAGTGTCCGGTTTGAACCAGCCGACAAGCGTCACCCCCAGCGAGATGCTGCGGCTGAACATGTCGATCCCGCCGAGCGCGCCGGTCGGGTTGGGCAACCGGCTGGGCGTCATCGACGGCGACGTAGCCGGCTACCCGAACGGACGCCGGCTCGAGGACGACGTGATCGACATCACGCTGAACGTGGCCGAAGGCGACCTGCTCGACGGTGCGCCGTTCGTCCCGACCATCGGGCTAAGCGACGGCGTGGACACGAACGACGTCCCGTTCCTGCTGGACTTCCCGTACGTGGCCATGCCGCACCGCGGCTCCGACATCACGTAGACGAAGAACCGAGGGGACCCGGGCCCGGCCCGGGTCCCCTCCTGGGGGGAGGAAGCATGCAGGATCGGGAGATCGAGATCGGAGCGGCGAACCGCGCAGAGCCTTCGCGCGCGACGAGGGCCGTTTCCATCGACGCCCCGCTGTTCGTCTTGGCCGGTGCACTGATCGTGCTGGGCTCGATCGGGACGTGGGGGACGATCGAGGGGTCCGAGCAGAGCGACGCCATCCTGAGTGGGACGGTCGGTGGGCTGGCACTCGCCGAGGGCAAGGCAACCCTCGCCCTCGGCCTGGTCGTGACCGTCGCGGCCGCCGCCCTGCTCCTTCGTCTGGCGATGTGGCGACGGGTGCTGGCGCCCGTCGTGCTGCTCGCCTCGCTCGCCGCGGGAACGATCGCCTCCGTCGAAGCCCTCCGCGCCGATGAGCGCTTCCGCGCGGCTCGGATGGATCAAGTGGCCGGCAATATCTCGGACGGCACCGGCTTCCCGTTCGACCCGATCCGGGCTCGCCTCGCGTCTCAGGTCGAGGGACCGGCGCAGGGCACGGTGGGCGGCGGCATGGCCCTGGTCCTCGCGGGCGCCGCGCTGGGCGCGGGCGCGTCCGCGTTGACGCTGGCCGGTTCGAGGAGGCGCTCCACTAGGGCCGGATGAAGACCGGGGTCCTCAACGGAGCAGCTTCATGCCCTCGTTGTAGACCGGTCCGCTTCGATAGGTCCACCATGAGCTGGTCGTACCGCGGGACCAAGCGCAGGTCGACCTGGCGAGCCCACGCCGCCGCACCGTCCGGGCGGATGCGAGCTGAACCCGGAGCCACCGCTCGCCGTCCGTGTCCCGCTCCCCCACCACCAGCATCCGGCCGAACCCCACGCCGGCCAGCCTGCTATCGAACACGAATGCCTGGTTCGGCCGGCCACATGTCGAGATAGCGCTCGCGGGGGATCACGGCCCGTGCAGGCGCTTCGTACCCGGGAGGCGACGTGGACGGCTCAGGCTGGCGCGTCGCGGCTGGGCGTGGCCGAGACGTGCTCGACCCCTACTTCGCCGCCACTGCACGCGGAAACCAGGAGGATGCACGCCGCCGCGAGACGGAGGACCCGCCCGAACATGGCCCCACTATGCGGAACGATCCGGGCGGCTCCTCGAGCGTACGATTCGGCGAAAGGCCGGCGTTGGAACGTGTGCGAGGGAGGGTGGCATGTTCGTGGTTCTGTTCTCCACGACCGAACACGACGACGTGGACGTGTCCGAGTACCGGCGAACGTCGGGGAGGATGCGCGAGTTGGTCTCGCATGTGCCCGGGTTCATCAGCTACAACAGCTACGGGTCCGACGATGGAACTGGGGTGGCCGTCGTTCGCTTCGACGCCGAAGAAGCCCTGAACGCCTGGAGGACGCTCCCCGAGCACCGGGCGGCGCAGGAGCGGGGGCGAGACGAGTTCTACGGGGAGTACTGGGTCCAGGTCTGCGAGACGGTCAGGGCCGGTTCACGCGGGAAGGCGGGTACGAGCACGACCTCCGGCGCCTGTGCGCCTCCGGATCGGAGATCACTCCGTCGGCCGTGGGCGGCTAGCGCGCTCGCGTGCGCTTGCGCGGAAGCGCCGCGGGCGTAGGGTCTTGAACAAGGAGGGATCCCGATGCCGCTCTTCATGGATGTGCACGAGAACCTCCCCGAAGGTGCAAGCGCGAAGGACGTGGCGCAGGCCCACGCGGCCGACGTGAAGACCCAGGACCAGTACGGAGTGAAGTACATGAAGTACTGGGTCGACGAGAAGGGCGGAAAGGTCTTCTACCTGGTCGAGGCCCCGGATGCAGCCACGGCCGAAGGTTCATCGCGAGGCCCACGGGCTCGTGGCGACCCCATCTTCGAGGTCAATGAAGGCTCTTAGCCCAGAGCTGAACCTAGAGTCACGGTCGGTACTGACCGAGAGCAGTCAGGATGCGAGTTCGACGTTCCTGACTTCGAGTCCGCCCAGAACGGCGTCGATGAACGTGTCGCCGGGCTCTTGGTAGACATGCACCGTCATCGAGGCATCGGGGATGCACCAGGCCGCGAAGTCCTGAGAATCGCGGCTCACCGCCAGCCCGCCCACCATCTCGATGTGGGCGAATCCGCCCTCGCCCTCGTGATAAGGGGTGCACTCGCCCACGAAGAGGAGCACCGCCGTGAAGTCACCGGCGCGGGACCAGAACTCGAGTTCCGGGCTGTCGTAGTCCCTATCCCACGCCAGCGTCAGCGGAGGATCGGCTTCCAGGACGAGGAAGCCGTCCTTTGTGTCCCGCCCGTGAAGGTTGGTGGCCCACAGGCCACGGTCCTCGTCACTCATCTGCGCCTCTCCCGAGCCGTAGTCGTACACGAGCACCGTCCATGAGCCGAACTGGAAGGCGAGGTAGACGCCATCGGGCGGGAGACGCCAGAACTCAACCGTGCCGCCCTGGAGATCCTCGTACGTGGCGAGCAGCTCCGCGTCGTCGTACATCCCGATGAACTCCTCAACGGTTCCGTAGATGACCAGGAAGTCACGCGCGAAACCCGGGCCGTATCCGGAGCCGTACGGCTGCGCCTTCATGCCCGCCAGGTCGAGCTCGGGAGGGTAGACCAGCTCGGCCGTGGTCCCGTCCGGGAAGGTCACCGGCATGACCACCGAATCGCCCTCGAGGTAGGTGCGAGGGACGAACCGCGCGTGTTCCGCGGCGCTCGGGGATGGCGATTCCGCCGGGCCAACCGTCGAGGGGGGAACCTGTCCGCCCCGAAGTCCACCGCACGCTGCCGCGGGCAACAGCGCTGTCGCCACCGTCAGGACCCCCCGTCTCATGTCACCCGGTTCCGACCGGTCGATGAGCCCGAGGGTTCCAGGCGCCGATCTCGTATGAACCTCGACCTTGCGCGTCTCGCTACACTCCACTCGCCATCAGACGAAATGATGGGCGAGAGTGGCGGAACCTGGCAGACGCGCCGGACTTAGGATCCGGTGCCCGAAAGGGCGTGGGGGTTCAAATCCCCCCTCTCGCACCCACCGCGAAGGGAGGCGTCGTGGCTCTGTCCAAACGAGCGGCACTTCGCATCCTCGAGACGGAGCATCACGCGATCAGCGAGTTGATCGGCCGGCTCGGACCGGACGAATTCACCCGACCCGCCACTATCGGCGACGCCGATTGGTCGGCCAGGGACCTCCTCAGCCATCTCACCTCGTGGGACCAGCACGCGCTCGATGCACTCGATGCCTGGGGGCGGGGCCAGCCCGCACCCGTTCAGCGGCCGCTACGGGCGAAGGGCCTGAACGCCCTCAACGCCGAGACGCTAGCCGCCGACCGGCACCGCTCCCCTTCGTCGGTGCGGGAGCGTTACGACGAGGTCCATGGCTGGCTCGTAAGCGAGATCCGGGCGGTCAGCGCCGCCGCTTGGCGGTCGCCACCCACGGCCCGGGCCCGCAGGCCGCTGGGTGACGTCCTCGGCGGGATCCTGAGCGGACCGGACGGGCTGTTCGCGCACGCCTCCGCGCATCTGAGCGATCTGCGAGCCTTCGTCAAGTCGGTGGGTACCCTGCACCTGGCAGCTGTCAAGGATCCCGGGCCAGCAGTTCGCCGAGGGCCCGAAACGCCCGACCTCGGTGGCTGATCCGGTCCTTCTCTTCCGACGTGAGCTCGGCCATGGTCCAGTCCCACCCGGCAGGCACGAAGATAGGGTCGTACCCGAAGCCGCCGCTCCCTCGCGGCTTCGAAAGGAGCGAGCCCTCGCACACGCCTTCGGCCCACACGTCGGGCCCGTCCGGCCGAGCCATGGCCGCCAGGCATCGGTATCGGGCAGTTCGTCCAGGAGCAGGCACTCCGGCCACGGCCCTGATCAGCATGTGGAGGTTCTGTTCGTCCGTGCCCCCTTCCCCGGCATACCTCGCCGATCGCGGCCCCGGGCCTCCGCCCAGGGCATCGACCTCGATGCCGGAGTCGTCCGCGACGGCGGGCATGCCGACCGCTTCGGCCACCGCTCGGGCCTTGAGCAGCGCGTTGTCCACGTACGAATCGCCGGTCTCCTCCACGTCCGGCCACGGGCCGAGGGTTTCGGCCGTGATCCACTCCACCGGCCAGCTCGCGCAGATGGCCACGATCTCCCGGATCTTGCCGGGGTTCCGGGAGGCGATGGCCACGCGGGCCGGGAAGCTCACCCCCCGAGGACCTGGCGCTGGAGCTCCGTGAGCTGTCGGATGCCGACCTCGGCCAGGTCCACCAGGGCCCCAAGGTCGTCCCGGGAGAACGACTTCCCCTCGGCCGTCCCCTGGATCTCGACCAGCCGGCCGGAGCCTGTCATGACCACGTTGAAGTCCACGTCGGCCATGGCGTCCTCCTCATAAGACAGGTCGAGGACGGGCCGTCCGCCGACGATGCCGGCCGACACCGCCGCCACCGTGTCGGGGAGGACTTCCTTGGTGATAGTGCCCCGCTCCTGGAGCGTCCGGACCGCCACGGCCAGCGCGATGTAGCCGGCCGTGATCGACGCCGTTCGAGTCCCCGCGTCGGCCTGAAGCACGTCGCAGTCGATCCAGAACGTGCGCTCGCCGAGCTTGTCGAGGTCGGTGACGGCGCGGAGCGACCGGCCGATCAGGCGCTGGATCTCCTGGGTCCGGCCCGACGGCCGGCCCTTGCCGACCTCCCGGGGTGTCCGCTCGGCCGTGGCCCGAGGGAGCATCGAGTACTCGGCGGTGACCCACCCCTTGCCACTTCCCTGGAGGAACCTGGGGGCCCGGTCGTCGTGTGAGGCGGCCACCAGCACCCGGGTCCGCCCCATCTCGAGCAGCACTGACCCCTCCGCCCACTCCTGGTAGCCCAGCTCCACCTTGACCGGGCGGAGGTCTCTCGGGCCCCGCCCGTCGGGCCGTTCGCTCACGCCCCCACCTCGACCCGCATCCCGTCCGCGGCGAGCTCGATCGGCCCATCGAACTCCTCGCTCGCCTGCTGGACGGACGTGTCCTTGTCGAGCGAGGGCCAGATGTGGGTGAGCAGGAGGCGGCCGACCCCGGCGTTCCGGGCGTGGACGGCCGCCTGCCTCGACGAGAGATGGAACGGCTTGAGATCGTCCCGATCCTGCCATGTCGCCTCCGAGAGCAGGACGTCGACATCTCGCCCCAGCACCTCCACGTGGTGGGTGGGTCCGGTGTCGCCCGTGTACGCGAGGACCGCGCCGTTCGCCTCGATCCGGAACCCCAACGCCACGAGGCCGAGGTGCGCCATTGGCTCCGTCTTCACCGTGAAGGGACCGATGTCGAACGACTCGCCGGGTGTAACCTCGCGCCAGTCGAAGGTCGTCCGCATCACGACCTGGCTGTCGATCGACACGAGCTCGCCGGCCCGTTTGGGAAAGCCTGTCGGCACGTACACGGGGAGGTGCGGCTCCCCGAGCTCGCCGTAATACCGCGCGTAGAAGCACGGGTACAGGTCCACCATGTGGTCGGGGTGCTCGTGGGAAACGACGATGCCATCGATGTCCGGCACCTCGATATACCGCTGGAGGTTGGCCAGCGTCCCGCTCCCGGCATCCATCCACAGGTTGAACCCGTCTTGCCTGACGAGGTACCCGCTGGTGGCGGCCCCGGGGACGGGCCAGGTCCCGCTGGCGCCGAGGACGATCAGCTCCACGGGCCGCCTCTCACCGGTTGCACCTCGAGCCCGTCCACGTCGCCGACCTCCGGTCCCAGGAAGTGGTGGGCGACCATCCGGAACTGCGCCGGGTCGCCGGTGCACAGGAACTCGTGCACCGGCTCGGTCCGATCCTCGCAGAGCAGGTCGAGCCGGAGCAGAGTGGCGTACACGTCCTTGGCCGTCTCCTCCGCCGAGGAGACCAGGACGACGTCGTCTCCCATCACCACCTGGATCAAGCCCGAGAGCATGGGGTAGTGCGTGCAGCCAAGGATCAGGGTGTCGGCCTGCCGCTCGCGAAGCGGAGCGAGGTATCCACGGGCCAAATCAAGCAGCTCGTGGCTCGAGGTGTCGCCCCGTTCCACGTGCTCGACGAACGCCGGGCAGGCTCGGGCGAATAGCTCCACGACGGCCCCGGTGGCGGCCATGGCCCGCTCGTAGGCGCCGCTCGCCACGGTGGCCTCCGTCCCGATCAGCCCGATACGCCGGTTCCGGGTTGCCCGGACCGCCGCCCGGGCCCCCGGGTCGATCACGCCCACCACGGGCACCCCGGCGGCCTCCGTCACGTCGCGGATGGCCGCGACCTCGATCGAGTTGCACGCCACGACGAGCAGCTTCACGTCCCGAGACACGAGGT
>JBOGVI010000496.1:0-9231 GCA_050692695.1 Actinomycetota bacterium | reverse complement strand
GCTTTGAGAGTGCGGGACGCCCGTCCACCTCCACGAGCTGGTGCTTGTCCTCGAGGTTCCGCCCCCGGAGCGCCACCCACACCGCGTCCCGCTGGCCGTCGTCCTCCAGAGCGGGAACGGCGACGTTCGCCCTTGCCATGCAGACGTGTTCAAGGATCGTCAGGGAGTGGTGGGACACCACCCGGTGGCGCTCGCGGGGGTCGGCGAAGGACACCCGCAACGCCGCCACCGGCGAGCCCCCCAGGGCCTCCGCCGCGTTCAGGGCGTGACCGTTCGCCAGGGCGCTCACGCCCCACGTCGTCTCGGTGCCGAGGTTCCCGGGCCCGTCGGCCACCACGATCACATCGGCCTCCAATACCACCTTCGCGGCGACCAACCCCGTCCACAGCGTGACCGCCTCGACTTCGCCCCCGAACGCTTGCCCGCACGTGACGAATCCGTCGAGGAGCCCAGCGTCGCGAAGGCCCGGAACCAGCCGCGACAACGCGCCGGGAAGCGCGGCTCCGTCGGTCATCACGTAGACCACCCGGACGTCTCCGGATGCCTTCGCCCCGGCCGCGATGGGAGCGATCATCGAGTGCAGGGGCGCGGCGACGACCGGCTCGCCCGCCAGACCATCCGACGCCTCCAGGGCGTCCCGGTGGGTCTCCTCGACCGCGAACACGGCCGCTTGCACCGGCGTGTACCGCACCTTCATCACTCGGCCCTCGTGCGCAACGTCGACGGCCGCGCCGCCCTCGACCGCCACGACCAGGTCGAATCCGCCCGTCCCCAGCCCCAGGTGGGCAGCCGTGGTGTTGAGCATCACGGCGTCCCCCGGAGCGACGGGGCCCGTGAGGTCCGGATAGGCGAGAGCCTGGCTCATGGTGCCCTCGGGTCCCACCAGCACCGTGAGCTCGACGAAACCCTGCCGTTCGGCCCGTATGTCGACGACGTTCCCCCGTCGCAGGCGGATCAGGCCGGTCGGTTCGGATCCATCCATGGCCCCGAGTATGATGCCGCACGCATGCACCCGCTCGAGCGCCTGGTGGACCTCGTCGCGCTGCTCCTGGAATCCCGGCGGCCCCTGACCTTCGAGCAGATCCGAGACAAGATGTCCGACGCCTACGGCCAGGAGGACCTCCACTCCGCGAAGCGGATGTTCGAACGGGACAAGGACATCCTCCGCGACGTCGGCGTGCCGATCGATGTCGTCCCCACGGATGTGTGGGAGGTCGAGCAGGCGTACGTCATCCCCAAGGACAAGTACTACCTGCCGGAGATCGAATTCGAGCCCGAGGAGATCTCGGCGCTGTTCGTTGCGGGTCGCACCGGCGGGGAGGACGCCCCGGCGGAGCAAGCCGTCCGGAAGCTGCTGTACGGCGCGGACGGCGGCCTCCTGGCCAGCGCGTCGTCCGGCCCGTTCGCGACCGAGGCCGGCACGACCGACGCGCGCCTCACCGCGGCCGCAGAGGCCATCGCGACCCGGCGGAGCGTGCGGTTCACCTATCGGACGGCCCGGGGCGCCGGGTCCGAACGCCACGTGGACCCGTGGGGGCTGGTGTTCCGGGCCGGCCACTGGTATCTGGTCGGCATGGACCGCGAACGAGGCCAGATCCGCGCGTTCCGCCTGTCGCGCGTGTCGGGCGCGCTCCGCGAGGGGGACGAGGCCGGCCCGCCGCCCGAGGGGTTCCGGGCCGCGGAGCACGTCCAGGGCGGCCCGTGGGGCCCGGGAGAGCCGGAGGAACGGGCCACGGTGGCCATCTCGCCCGACGTCGCGTGGTGGGCCACCAGGGGGATCCACGGCGCGGTGGTCGAACGGTTCCGTCCCGACGGGTGGGTCCAGGTGAGCCTCCCGGCCGCTCCCGGCGACGCGCTGGCGTCGTGGATCCTTTCATTCGGTCCGGACGCCGAGGCCGTCGAGCCGGAGTCGCTCCGGAAGGACATCGTGCGGCGTCTGGAGGCGGTCCGGTGACTCCGAGGACCGGAGGCCGGCAGTCCGGGACGTCGCGCGCCTCCCATCGCCTCGAGCGACTCCTGGTGATCGTGCCCTACCTGGTCCGGCACCCTGGGACCGAGCTGACGGAGATCGGCGGGCTGTTCGGGGTGGGCCAGGACGACCTTGTCGAGGACCTGAACCTGCTCTTCGTGGCGGGCCTGCCGCCGTACGGACCCGGCGACCTGATCGGTGTGGACATCGAGGACGGCCGGGTGTGGATCGACATGGCCGACTACTTCGCCCGGCCCCTTCGACTGACCCGAGCGGAGGCCCTGGCGCTTTTCCTTCGGGGGACGGCCCTGGCCGGCACGCCCGGCATCCGCGAGGCTCCGGCGCTTGCCTCGGCCCTTCGGAAGCTGGAGGAGAAGCTGGGGCCGGAGACCCTGGGCGAGCTGGCCCAGCGAGTGGAGTCGGCCGAGGCGGGCCGCCCCGCGGAGACCCTGGATGTCATTTGCAAGGCGGTGGAGGAGCACGAGCGCCTCCGGATCGAGTACTACGCGGCCTCCTCGGCCGAGACTTCGACCAGGGAGATCGAGCCCGAGGAGGTGTTTTCGGCCATCGGGAACTGGTACGTGGCGGCGTGGGACCATCGCTCCGGCGAGGAAAGGCTGTTCCGGGCCGACCGCATCCGAAAGGCCGAGCCCACCGACGTCCGCTTCGAGCCTCGAGGCCTGGCCGGCGCCGGCCGCCCCCTGTACACGCCGACCGAGCAGGACGTGCCGGTCCGTCTGCTGCTCCATCCCGGCGCGCGGTGGGTGGCCGAGTACTACGAGGTCGGCGAGGAGACCGAGCGGGAGGGTGGCGCCCTGGAGGTCATGCTCCCGGCGAGCCGGCTGGAATGGGTGGCCAGGCTGGTCCTTCGCCTGGGCGGCGAGGCGGAAGTCCTAGAACCTCTCGAGCTGAAGGCCCGGGTCGGGGACCTCGCGCACCGGACCCTGGAACTGTACGAATAAGGTAGTCCTCACCGCTCTCCAGACGCTAAACCGCTCCCGCTGTCGGGCCGATACAGGTCGTGTCATGACCACGATCCGAACAACCTGCCCCCGCTGCGGGGAAGTGGACATGGGGCCCCAGGCCATCCTGCTGTCGGTGACGCAGGGCGGACGCGAGGGCACCTACCGCTTCACCTGCCCCACCTGCTTCGACGCGGTGGAGAAGCGGGCCGACCGCAAGATCGTGGCCCTCCTGGTGTCGGCCGGCGTGGACGTGGCCGGCCGAGGCGAGGAGCGGACGGCGACCATGTTCGACGAGGAGCCGATGGAGACGGTCGATCCCAGGGACCGGCTGCCCGAAGGTCCTCCCTTCAATGTCGACGACCTGATCGACTTCCACTTCAGGCTGCTGGACGACCGATACATCGAGGAGTTCCTGGCCGGCCAGCGCTGAGCCGCAGGCTCCGGTACCATCCCACGCGTGACCGCACCCGCCGCCGTCTGGATCGCCCTCGGCCTGACCACGACCGTGGCCATCATCGCCGTGCTGATCGCGCTGGTCCGCCACGCGCTGCTCCTGGGGCGAACCCTCCATCGGTTCCAGGAGGAGGTTCAGCCCATCGCCGACGAGATCGCGGCGGAGGGGGAGCGGGCCTCGTCGCGGAGGTCCTGGCGGGGCCCTCGCCGCCCGTCGGGCCCGTTCGGCCCCTCCTGACCCGCTCGCAGTAGAATCGCCCCGGGCGCCTGCCCACGTGACGACATGTTCAACATCGGTCCGCTCGAGCTTATGGTCATCCTGGTCATCGCGCTCCTCGTGGTGGGCCCAAAGCGGCTCCCCGAGGTGGGGCGGTCGATCGGCCGGGGCCTGCGGGAGTTCCGCAGGGCCCAGGACGAGGTGCAGCGATCCATCCGGCTGAGCCTGGACGAGGAGCCGCCCTCCGTGCCGATGAAGGGCGCGGCCGCACCGGCCGAAGGAGGCAAGGAGGCGAGTGACGCGGCCCCTCCGAGCGAGCCGCCTGCCCCCCAGGACGGTACGCGCCCAGCGGGACCTCCCGAGTCTGGGGCGGAGTAGGCCGATCCCGAACGGGCCGCGGACATGACGCTGATCCCCGAGCGATTCCGACGCCGTCGCGGCCGCGACCAGGAGTCGACCATGACCCTGGTGGAGCACCTCGAGGAGCTGCGCAGTCGGCTGTTCATCTCGCTCGGGGCCATCGCCGTGGCCGCGATCGCCGGCTGGTTCCTGTACGAGCCGGTGCTGGATCTGCTTCAAGAGCCGTTCTGTAAGACGATCCAGAGCCTGCCTCCGGCGAACCGCCCCGCGACGGGGTGCCGCTTCATCTTCCTCGGGGCGATCGACGCGGTCGTCATCAAGCTCAAGGTCATCGTGTTCTTGGGGCTGCTCATCGCCCTGCCCATCGTGCTTTATCAGCTGTGGGCCTTCATCGTGCCAGGACTGACGAAGCGCGAGCGGCGCATGGCGGTGCCGTTTGTCGTCTCGTCGGTGCTCCTGTTCGCCCTGGGTGCGGTGCTCGCGTACGTCACGCTTCCCCGTGGACTCGGCTTCCTCCTGGGCTTCGCCGGCCCCGCGTTCGTTCCGCAGCTCACGGGCGACAAGTTCTTGGGGTTCGTCATGCTGCTGACCCTGGCGTTCGGGCTGTCCTTCGAGTTCCCGATCGCCCTCATCTTCCTGTCGATCGCTGGCGTCGTTTCGAGCCAACAGATGCGGGAGTGGCGGCGGAGGGCCATCATGTTCTTCGCGGTCTTCGCGGCCGTCATCACCCCCAGCGCGGACCCGTACACGATGCTGGCGCTGATGATCCCCATGGTGCTGTTCTACGAGGCCGCTATCATCGTGGCCCGCCTGCTGAAGCGATAGAGGAGCGCGCATGGCCATCAAGGGGAAGAGCAAGCCGCGGAGCCGGAAGGTCGTGACCCCCGGCCCCCGCCCCGCCTACGTCCCGGTGAAGAAGCCCCTCCTGGCCCGGCGGGGGGTGCAGATCGCCATCCTGGCGGTGGTCGCGGTCGGCGCCGCGGCCGGCATCGGGTACGGCATCGCGAAGGAGCGGAGCGAGGACCGGGCCCGCCTGCTCGAGCAGCGAAAGCGGACGGCGGCCGTGTCCTTCCAGGGGAGGGTGGAGGCCGCCATCGTGGGCGTGGGGCAGCCCGCGCCCCCCAGCGGGTTCACGGCGTTCCCGGCCCTGGCGGCGGACGTGGAGGGCCTGGCCAGCGGCGAAGTGAAACCTGCTGCGGCGGCGGAGGACGCGAGGGGCTTCCAGGTGACGGCAAAGGACGCGTGGCAGGCCCTGGAAGAGATCGCCCTCGCGGAGATGGTCGCGGACAAGGGGTTCGACCGGTTCTTGGTCAACCACTTCTTCAACGCCAGGGAGAAGATGGTGGAGGCGCTCAAGCTCTACCAGCGGGCGGCCATCATGGTGGGGCAAGCTGCCGAGGCCACCGGGACGGCGCGGGCCGACCTCCTCGATTCGGCCGGGGGGATCATGGACGTCGCGGCGAGCCTGTTCAACAGCGGGTACAACGAATACATCCAGATCCAGGTCGAGGGCGGCATCTTCCAGCCCTCGTTCGGCACGGCGCCGGCCGGCTGATGCCCGACGGGCTGCTGCTGCTCCACGCCTTCCCCCTCGATGCCCGGATGTGGGAGCCGCAGCTCTCGGCGTTCTCGACGGTCGTGCCGGTGGTCGCCCCGCACCTGCCGGGGTTCGGGGGGTCGGAGCCGGCCGGCTCGGTCATGACCATGGCGGCGGCGGCCGACCGAGTGCTAGGCGAACTGGACGGGGCCGGCATCGACCGCGCGGTGGTGTGCGGGCTGTCGATGGGCGGCTACGTATCCCTCGAGCTCTGGCGGCGGGCCCCGGAGCGGTTCGCCGGCGTGGTTCTGGCCAACACCCGGGCAGGCGCGGACACCGAAGAGGGAGCGGCGAAACGCCGGGCCCTGGCGGAGCGGCTCCTGAACGAGGGCACCGGGTTCCTGGTGGAGTGCCCTCCACCGCTCCTGTCGGACGGAGCCCCCGAGGAGATCCGGACCTTGGTCCGCCACCTGATCGCCGACCAACCGGCAGCGTCCGTCGCCGCCGCGTCGCTGGGGATGGCCGAACGGCAAGACTCCACGCCAGACCTGGCCGCCATCGACGTCCCGGCCCTCGTCATCACGTCCACCGGCGATGCGTTGATCCCCCCCGACGTGTCCTCGCCGATGGCCGAGCAGATCCTCGGGGCCCGGCTCGAGATCATCGAGGGCCCGGGGCACCTGTCGAACCTGGAGGCGCCGGATGAGTTCAACCGCCTCCTGGAGCTGCACCTCGAGCGGTCCGGCATCTTCGGATAGGCCGTTCGGGGCCGACTCCGACTCCGCCCGTACACTTCCCCTCGTGATGGACCCCAATCGGTTCGCATCCCGCTACCCGTTCGCGCTCGATGACTTTCAGGTCGAGGCCATCCGGGCCCTCGCCGCCGGGGACTCTGTCCTGGTGGCGGCCCCCACCGGCTCGGGCAAGACCGTTGTCGCCGAGTTCGCCGTGGAACGGGCCATGGAGCTCGACGGGAAGGCCTTCTACACCACCCCGCTCAAGGCCCTTTCGAACCAGAAGTTTGGCGACTTCGTGGCCCGGTACGGTGCGGCCAAGGTGGGGCTGCTCACCGGGGACAACACGATCAACTCCGAGGCCCCGGTGGTGGTGATGACCACGGAGGTCCTGCGGAACATGCTGTACGAGAAGAGCGGAACGCTTGACGGCTTGGCGTCGGTCGTGCTCGACGAGGTCCACTACCTCCAGGACCCCTATCGCGGAGCGGTATGGGAGGAGGTGCTGATCCACCTTCCGCTGTCGGTTCCCGTGGTGTGCCTTTCCGCCACCATCTCGAACGCCGAGGAGTTCGGCGAGTGGATCGGGACGCTTCGGGGCCCCACCCGGGTGGTGATCGAGGAGCGTCGCCCGGTGCCGCTCGAGCACCACTACCTGATCGGCCACGACCTGCACCCCATGCACGTGCGGCAGGAAGCCGACCTCGTCCCCAACCCATACATCGTGTCGCTGGACCAGGAGGAGGTTCGTTACCGCACGTACTACCGGCGCTCGTCTGGGGTGGCCCAGTACGAGCGGATCCCTCGGCCTCGGGAGGGCCACCGCCGCGTCTACGTGCCCCGCCGGGAGGAGGTCGTGGAGGTCCTGGCGGAGCAGGGGATGCTGCCGGCCATCTACTTCGTGTTCAGCCGGGCGGGCTGCGACCGAAGCGTCCAGTGGCTGATGGATTCCGGCGTCCGCCTCACCACCCGGGAGGAGGCCGAGCGGATCTGGGAGTTCGCGGAGATGCGCGTGGCGTGGATGGACGAGGAGGACCTGGAGACCCTGGGGTTCTACGAGTTCCGCGAGGCCCTGGCGGCCGGCATCGCCGCCCACCACGCCGGGATGCTCCCGGTGTTCAAGGAGACGGTCGAGGAGCTGTTCGAGGCGGGGCTGGTGAAGGTGGTGTTCGCCACCGAGACCCTCTCGCTCGGCATCAACATGCCGGCCAAGACCGTGGTGATCGAGGATCTGTGGAAGTTCTCGGGGGAGCGACACGAGCTCCTCACGCCGGGAGAGTACACCCAGCTCACCGGTCGGGCCGGCCGGAGGGGCATCGACGAGATCGGCCATGCGGTCGTGGTGTTCCAGCGACAGGTGCCGTTCGAACGCGTGGCGTCCCTGGCCACCACGCGGACGTACGAGCTCACCTCGTCGTTCCGGCCCTCCTACAACATGGCCGTGAACCTGGTCCGGAACTACACGAGGGAACAGGCCCACCATCTGCTGAACTCGTCGTTCGCCCAGTTCCTGGCGGACCGGGGCGTGGTGGCCCTGGAGCGCCAGCTCGAACGCGACAAGGCGCACCTCGTCGGGTACCGGGAGCAGATGCAGTGCGAGCTGGGCGACTTCACCGAGTACTGGCGGTTGCGGGAGCGGGCCGGGCAGATCCGGGAGGAGGCCCGAAAGGGCGGGGAGCGGATCAGGGGGGAGGCCGTCCGGGACGGCCTGGCCTCACTCCGCCCCGGTGACGTCATCTTCGTCCCGCGGGCTCGGAGGCGTGGCCTCGCGGTCGTGCTGTCCTCTCGCGAAGGCCGACCCACGGTCCTGGCCCAGGATCGGAAGTTCTTTCGGCTGTCGGCCCGGGACTTCGAGGAACCCCCGGTGGTCCTGACCAAGATCCCGCTGCCCCGGTCGGGCAGCGCGCGAAGCGCCCGGTACCGCCGCGACCTCGCGGCGCGGCTGGTGGCTCTCGACGTCCGGCCACCCGAGCCCTCGCGGGACCGGCTGGACGCCAGAGCGCAGCGCGAGGCGGCCCGGCTGGAGGCGCTCGCGGCCCAGCACCCCTGCCATGGCTGCCCCGACCTGCCCACCCATGAGCGATGGGCCGCCCGGGCCAGCCAGCTCCAGGCCCAGGTCCGCGGCGTGGAGCGGAGGATCCGGACCCGGACGGAGACCCTGGCCCGGCAGTTCGAACGGGTCCTCGGCGTGCTCGAGGAGCTGGGCTATGTGCGGGACTTCGGCATCCTGCCGAAGGGTCAGGTGCTGGCCCGGATCTACGGCGAGGGGGACATCCTGGTGGCCGAGGCGCTGGGCGACGGGCTACTCGCCGGGTTGTCGCCGGCGGAGGCGGCGGCCGTGGTCTCGACGGTGGTGTACGAATCGCGGGAGCGGGTCCCACGCCAGGCGGACCTTCCGACGGCCGAGTCCGCCGACCGCTACCAGCGGCTCTCCCGGCTGTGGCTGAGGATCCGCCGGTCCGAGGACACGCACCACGTCGAGCTGTGCCGGGAGCTGGAGGTGGGGTTCGCCACGCCCGTGTTCCACTGGGCCGAGGGCAAGCCGCTCGAGGCGGTTCTGGGGGAGACGGGCCTCGCCCCCGGGGACTTCGTGCGGAACTGCAAGCAGCTCCTAGACCTCCTGCGGCAGATCGAGGAGGTCGCTACCGGCGAGACCGCCGACCTCGTCCGCCGGGCAAGCGAGGCCGTGAACCGGGGCGTCGTGGCGTACACCGGCGTCTGACCCGGCGGATCCGGTCACGCCGGCGCGCCGATAGGATTCACCAGCCAAATGCCAAGCGCGTTCGGAGAGCTCACGGTGATCGTCAACCCCCACGCCGGAAGGCGTCGAGTGGGGGAGGAGATCCCCGAGCTCGAGCGCACCCTCCAGGCCCGAGGGCTGCCGTACCGGCTCCTTCGGACCGAGGGGCCTCGCGACGCGACCAGGTTCGCCCGGGAGGCCCTGGAGAACGGGGGACGGTTCGTGGTGGCGGTGGGCGGCGACGGAACCGTGCACG
>JBOGVI010000495.1:0-4944 GCA_050692695.1 Actinomycetota bacterium | reverse complement strand
ACCGATCCGCATCTGTTCCAGCCGGGATAACGAGAACGGTGAGGCCGCCCCGAGGGCGGCCCCACCGCAGAATTCCCGCCGGGCGTTACGCGGCCCGAGGGATCCTTCTCTCGATCTCGGTGGCCTGATCGTGGACCCGACGCGCGTACGAGATCAGGACGTCCAGGATCTCGTGCCAAACGGAAGCGATGCCCCCGATGACGATTCCCGTCGCCACCGAGCCCATCCATTGGGCCCGGAAGGTGACGTCCCAGCCCGAGAACATCGAGTAGTCCGTGATCCAGGTGATGCCGACACCGGCCAGGAACGCCATGAGCAGCCGGAACGTTCTCGGCACCTCCCTGGAGCCGCGGAAGAGGTCCACGAGCTTGGCCACGGCGAGCCCGAGCAAGGCTACCGTCGCGAAGACGTACATACGCACCTCCTTGTCGTCTTCGGCCACCAGGCTTCGACCCGAAGGGGCGGCGGGAGGTAACAGCCGTTTCGGGGTTCGGGACGGGCCGAAACCGGCCGTGCCGGGCCCTTGGCTACCCCCTGGCTATACTGCGCGAAGCCTGATTTCCGGCGAGCCCAGGGAGGCCTTCGTGTCGTTGCAGTTCCTCTCGGACGAATGGACCAAGGAGCTCAAGGAGCGGCTCAACGCGAGCGACGAGTTCAAGAAGGGCGTGGGCTCGACGACGGCCACGATCCAGCAGGTCATCACGGGTCCGGACGGCGAGCGCCGGTACTGGATCCGAGTGGGGGAGGGGAGCGTGGACATGGGGTCAGGCGACGTCGAGGCTCCTGACGCCACGATCACCCAGGACTACGAGACCGCGGTGGCGATGGCCAGGAGCGAGCTGAACCCGGTCACGGCGTTCATGACCGGGAAGCTCAGGATCGCCGGGAGTCTGATGCTGCTGATGCAGCTCCAGGGGGCCCTCTCGGAGTTCCCCAAGGCCATGCAGGAGATGGACGTCGACTACTGATCGCGGGGGAGGGGTGTGATGGACGTCGAGCTCGGGCGGAGGCCGGGATCGCAGCCGGAGAGCGACCGGGTCTGGAGCATCGAGACCCACGGGATCGACCCCATCCCGGACCGTGACCGGCACGGCAAGCCACTTGAGCTGTTCTGGATATGGTGCGCGGCAAACATCAGCATCCTGCTCGTCACGTACGGAGCCTTCCTGGTGGCGTTCTTCGGCCTGAACCTCGGACAGGCCATCATCGCCACCCTGGTCGGCACGATCCTGTCGTTCTTCCTCGTGGGGTTCGTGAGCCTCGCGGGGAAGCTCGGTGGAGCGCCGACGCTCGTGCTGTCCAGGGCATCGTTCGGCGTGGTGGGGAACGCCATCCCAACTTCGGTGAGTTGGGCCTCCCTCGTGGGGTGGGAGATCATCCTGGTCGCCCTCTCCACGTTCGCCGCGCAAACCATCCTGGAGCGTTTGGGCTGGGTCCACGGCGACCTCGCCCTGGCCGTTTCGTTCGTGGTCGTCGCGGCGGCCACGATCGCGATCGGGCTGCTCGGTCATGCGACCATCGTGAGGATCCAAACCTGGTTCACGTGGACGTTCGCCGTCCTGACGGTGGTCTTCATGGCACTCGTGTGGTCGGAGATCAATTGGAACACCGTGACGTCGTTGCCGTCGGGACCGTTCTGGGGTGGCCTGGTAGCTGGAACCTCGATCATCATGGCCGGTCTCGGGATCGGCTGGGTGAACGCCGGAGCCGACTACAGCCGGTACCTGCCGAGAGGATCCAGCTCTCGCGCTGTCGTGGGATGGACGACCTTCGGCGCCAGCATCGCGCCACTTATTCTCATCGTCTTCGGCGTACTGCTGGCTGCCGACACTCCGGAGCTGGCCACGTCGGCCAACCCGATCGGTGTGCTGGCCGATCCGCTCCCCACCTGGTTCCTCGTGCCTTACATGGTCGTGGCCGTAGGCGGGCTGGTGGCCGGAGCCCTGCTCGACATCTATTCCTCGGGACTGAACCTGTTGACGTTGGGCCTGCGGATCCCCCGGTACCAGTCGGTGGCCATCGACGGCGTCCTAATGATCGCGGGGAACATCTACATCCTGTTCTACAACGAGGACTTCTTCACCCCGTTCCAGGGCTTCCTCATCACGCTCGGCGTGCTCCTTGGAGCGTGGGCGGCGATCTTCCTCACGGACATGGCCCTGTACCGCAGGCGGAGAGGGTACTCGGAACGGGATCTCTACACGAGCGACGGGATCTATGGAGCGTTGAACCCCGCCGGAGTCATCTCGTTCCTCGTCGCCGCGTTCGTCGGCCTGGGCCTGGTCACCTCATCGGCCTGGATCTTCAAGTGGGTGGGCTACCTCCTGCGGTGGTTCGGGTGGGAGGACACGCCGCTCGCCACGAGCAGCATCGGTCTCGTCATCGGGTTCCTCCTGGCCGGCGCGCTGTATGCGCTCCTCAGCCCCCTGGTCCCGGAGCGCTCCCGCGGCGAGGCGACGGTCCGGGTACCGTGAGCCCCGACGTCGCTGGCCCGACTCGAGGAGAGGGGCGGAGCCGATAGGGACGCCGGTCTTCTTCGACCACGACGGCGGCCTGGACGACTACCTGAGCCTCCTCCTGCTCCTCACCTACGACGTCGAGCTCCTCGGCATCTCCATCACTCCGGCCGACACGGTGCTGGAGGGAGCCGTTCCGGCGACCCGGAAGATCCTGGATCTGGCCGGCCGGTCCACGGTCTTGGTGGCCGCGGGGACGCTGGAGGGACCGAACCCCTTCCCCTACTCCTGGCGTCTGGACTGCCTGAAGGTGAACGATCTCCCGGTGCTGAACCAGCGAGCGGAGCTGGCCGCGCCGCTCAGCGACCTGTCCGGCCAGGAGTTCCTGGCCCGGAGCCTGCTGGAATCCGGGGAGCCGGTGACGCTCCTCGTGACCGGCCCCCTCACCAACCTGGCCTGGGCCCTTGACCATGAACGCGCAGTCGAGGAGCGGGTGCGCGAGCTGGTGGTGATGGGAGGCGCTCTCGAGGTGGCGGGGAACGTGCAGGAGCCAGGACACGACGGGTCCGCAGAGTGGAACTTCTACTGGGATCCCCCGGCGGCGAAGCGCGTGTTCGATTCCTCGATCCCCATCACGATGTTCCCCCTCGACGTCACGAACGGGGTGCCGGTGACGGACGAGTTCCGGCGGGCCTTCGGCCGCCAGTACTCGTACCCGCTATCGGCGGCGGCCGGGACGATCTGGGCCATGACTGCCGGATGGGACCTGGCGACCGGCCTCCCGTACTTCTGCTGGGACACCCTGGCCACCTCGTACCTGGCCGCCCCCGAGCTGTGCGAGTTCCGCCGTATGACGTGCGACATCGTTACTGAGGGCGCCAGCCAGGGTCGCTCCATCCTGACCGACGACGGGCGGCCGGTGGAGGTGGCGTTCGGCGTGGACGCCGAGGGCTTCTACGCCCACTGCCTGGAGACGCTTCGACGCTGATGGGCCGGATGGTCGTGGTCGGGAGCTACAACGTGGGCCTCACCGTGGTGGCTCAGGCCCTTCCGGCTCCCGGCCAGACCGTGCTGGGCCACACGTTCGACATGGGGCCGGGAGGCAAGGGGTCGAACCAGGCCATCGGGGCCAAGCGCCTGGGGGCCGACGTCTCGCTGGTGGTCAAGGTGGGGAGCGACGCGTTCGCCGGGGCCGCCCGTGACCTCTTCGAACGCGAAGGGCTGCTCGGCCCGGGCATCCTGGAGGCCGACACCCACACCGGGGTCGGCCTGATCTTCGTGGACGACGAGGGACGCAACATGATCGCCGTGGCTCCCGGGGCGAACGGGCTCCTCGCCCCGGAGGATCTCGACCTGGTGCCCCGGCTGTTCGACGGAGCGTCCCATCTTCTGTGCCAGCTGGAGTGCTCGACAGAGCTGTTCGACGGCGCTGCACGCCGGGCGCGAACCGCGGGCGTCACCACGATTCTGAACCCCGCGCCCGCGGTCCCCCTGTCCGACGAGCTCCTCGCGCTGGTGGACATCCTGACGCCGAACCAGACCGAGCTCGCCGTGCTCACCGGGATGCCGGTCGAAGACGAGCGCCAGATCGAGGCGGCCGCCCGCTCGCTCCAGGCCCGGGGGGTCAGCGATGTCGTGGTGACGCTGGGGGAGCATGGGGTCCTCCGCATCTCGCCGGACGGGGTCCAGTCGATCCCGGCCCGGCGGGTCTCCGCGAGGGACACGACCGGAGCGGGAGACGCGTTCAACGCCGGCCTGGTGACGGGGCTCTCGTCCGGCCGTCCCATGGCCGAGGCGATCGAGCTGGGAACCCGGGCCGGCGCGTTCTGCGTCACCCGTCTCGGCGTGATCGACGGGCTACCCACCCGCGAGCGGCTCGACGAGGAGGTGCCCGCGTGACCCCCGACGAGCTCGCCGCCCGGATCCAGCACACGAACGTCCGGCCCGAGGCCACGAAGGCCGACATCGAACGGCTCCTCGCCGAGTGCCTGGAGCACAGGTTCAACGGGGCCATGGTGAGCCCCATCTGGGTGCCCCTAGCCGCCGCCGAGCTGAAGGGCTCGACGGTCCGGGTGTGCACGGCGCTGGACTTCCCAATGGGTGAAGGCACGACGACCTCGGTGGCCCAGGCGGCGGCCGAGGCGGTCCGGATGGGCGCCCATGAGGTGGACGTCATGACCAAGGTCGGGTGGCTGAGGTCGGGGATGGAGGCCGAGTATCGGGCCCATGTCGCCGAGGTCGTGTCGGCGGCCGGCGGTGCGCCGGTCAAAGCCATGCTCGAGGCGGCCCTGCTCACGCTCAAGGAGCTGGCCAGGGCTGTGGAGCTGTGTGTTGAGGCCGGCGTCGCTTACGTCAAGAACTCCAGCGGCTTCGGTGGGGGCGATGCCACGCCGGAGCTCGTTGCCGAGGTGCGCGGGCTGGCCGGTGACAGGGTCGGCGTGAAGGCCTCCGGCGGGATCCGCACCCGCCAGGACGCCGAGGCGCTGCT
>JBOGVI010000494.1:0-2132 GCA_050692695.1 Actinomycetota bacterium | reverse complement strand
GGGTCGCAGGCGACCATGGCGCGGAGCACCTTCACCGTCTCGTCGCGCAGGCGGTCGGGCTCGAACGAGACGGGAGGCTCCATCGCGACGAACGTCAAAACCTGGAACAGGTGGGTCGCGACCATGTCGCGGATGGCGCCGGTCTGGTCGTAGAACGCCCCCCGGCCCTCGATCCCGATGTCCTCGGCGACCGTGATCTCCACGCTGTCGATGTATCGGCGGTTCCACACCGGCTCGAACAGCCCGTTCGCGAACCGGAAGGCCAGGACGTTCTGGACCGTCTCCTTGCCCAGGTAATGGTCGATCCGGAAGACCTGGGACTCGTCGAACACCTCGTGGACGACATGGTTCAGCTCTCGCGCCGAAGCCAGATCGCGCCCGAAGGGCTTCTCGAACACGATCCTCGCATCCCGGTGCAGCCCGGCCTCCGCCAGGCGATGGACGATGTCCGGGTAGGCGGCCGGCGGCGTGGCCGCGTGGAACAGGCGCCGCCCCTCCGTGCCCTGGTGTCGATCGATGGACTCCAGATGCTCGACCAGGTGGTTCATGGCGCCCTCGTCCGCGAACTCCCCCGGCACGTACGACACGTGCTCGGCGAAGTCTCGCCACACCTCGCCTTCCGGCGGCTGGTGCCCGTGCATCTTGATCCCCTCCCGGGCCACCTCGCGGAACTCCTCGCCCGTCATCTCGGTCCGGGCGTAGCCGACGATGGCGAACCCCTCGGGCAGCTGGCCCTGCACGAACAGGTGATACAGGGCGGGGAGCAGCTTGCGTTTCGTGAGATCGCCGGACGCGCCGAAGATGACCACGGCCTGAGGCGCGGGCGGCTGGGTCATCCCTCGCCCTCCTCCGTCTTCACGGCGTGGCCGCCGAACTCGTTCCGCAGCGCCGCGATGACCTTCGCGCTGAAGGACTCCTCCTGGCGCGACGAGAACCGATTGAACAGCGCGACCGCGGTCACGGGGGCCGGCACGTTCTCGTCGATGGCGGCCTGCACGGTCCACCGCCCCTCGCCGGAGTCCTCGACGTAGCCCTTGATCCTCTCCAGCCGGGGGTCCTTCCCCAGCGCCTCGTTCAGCAGGTCGAGGAGCCAGGACCGAACCACGCTCCCATACCGCCAGATCGACGCGATCCGGAGGAGGTCGAGGTCGAACCCGGACCTTTCCAGGATCTCGAAGCCCTCCCCGTACGCGGCGAGCAGCCCGTACTCGATGCCGTTGTGGACCATCTTCACGAAGTGGCCGGCGCCGGAAGGCCCTACGTGCGCGTACCCGCCGTCGGGCGCGAGAGCGAGGAACGCCGGCTCGACCAGCTTCACCGCGCCGGGATCGCCCCCCACCATCAGGCAGTATCCGTTCTCGAGGCCCCAGATGCCTCCGCTCGTCCCGCAGTCCACGAACCGGATGCCGGCGGCCTCGAGCTGGCCGGCCCGCCGCATCGAGTCCTTGTAGAAAGAGTTGCCCCCGTCAACGACCACGTCCTCCCAGGAGAGCAGCCCGCCGAGCTCGCGAACGGTCGTCTCGATGATCTCGCCGGCCGGGACCATCAGCCACACCACCCGAGGGGCTTCCAACCTCGACACCAGGTCCTGGAGCGACGACGCCCCGGCGGCCCCCGCCTGGACGGTGCGGTCGACGGCCTCCGGGCTGGGGTCGAACGCCACCACCTCATGGCCGTGCCGAAGCAGCCGCGCGGTCATATTGCCGCCCATCCGTCCCAGCCCCACCATCCCGAGCTTCATCCCTCGCCTCCCGCCACCGGCAGCACCTCGATCCATCCCTCCTCCACCCGCACCGGGTACACGGGAACGGGATCCTCCGCGGGACCTTCCACCGGCTCGCCGGTTCGAAGGTCGAAGGTGCTCCCGTGGCACGGACACACCACGGTGTCGGCCGCGTCGTCGAGCTCGCCCTCGGACAGCAGGCAGCCCTCGTGGGTGCATTCGTCGCCCAGCGCGAACAGCTCGTTCTCGATGTGCGCCACGGCCACCCGGCCCGGAGGAAGGTCATAGGAGCGAAGCTCGCCGTCGGGGACCTCCGCAACCGCCCCTACCCGGATGTAGTCCGCCATCGTCCCTCTGTCTCCTCCGTACCGGCCGTTCCCGGCGTTCCCCACCCCGTTTCTGCCGCTCG
>JBOGVI010000493.1:0-1687 GCA_050692695.1 Actinomycetota bacterium | reverse complement strand
GGCGTGCCCCCCGGCCCCTACGGTCATGTCGACCACCGTCCCCCGGCCTCCCAGGAGCCGAACGACCTCGTCCACCATGACCGGCTCGTGCTCGAGCCCCCGCTCCCGCTGCTCGCCCACACGCGGCCCCTCATCCCTGGAACCGCATGACGAGAAGACCGAGGCCCAGACAGGCGGCCGTGGTCACGGCGGACAACTTGATCAGCTGGAGGCTCTGGCCGACCTCCTTCGACAGTGCTCCCTTCATCTCACGCCTCCCGGATCGAGCGCCCCGGCTTGATAGGCCCCGCCGTGGGTTTGCTCGTAGCGGTCGTGGGCCTCCCGGTCCCAGATCTCCATCCGGTCGTAGACCCCGACCACGACGGTTTCCTTCCGGATCCCGGCCTCGCTCCGGAGACGCTGAGGGATCACCAGGCGTCCTTGCGAGTCGAGGTCCACCGCCTCGGCCTTTCCGAAGAACATCCGCGCATAGGCCCGTGCCCCGGCGTCGGACAGGGGGCGTTCGCGAACCTCGCCGGCCCGCCGGTCCCATTCGGCCCTGGGGAAGCAGAACAGGCACCCGTCCTGGCCCAGCGTGAGGACGGCTCCGCCCGTGAAGGCCTCGCGGAATCGGGCGGGCAGGCTGATCCGGCCCTTGGGGTCCAGCTGATAGCTGTGCGTGCCGAGCAGTTCGGCCACGCGCGTTCCTCCCCTTCTCCTCCACTGAGCCCCACACTTATGCCACTAGCGCTCCACCAAGTCAAGACGTGAGGGAGAAGTAAGAGCGAGGACAGCAGAAAGACAGTGCCAACGGTGAGGCCGTGGCCTCGCGATCAGCCGACGGTGCGCCCGGCGGAGTGGCCGGCGAATGGCAGGAAGGGCTCCCACTCGGGCTCGAGGCGGCCTAGGGAGAGCCGGAACCCGTCGGCGGGTGCGAACGGCCCGCGATGAAGGCGAAGCCCGACGTCCTCGGGCAGTCGGTTCTCCTTCCTGGAGTTGCACCGGCGGCACGCCGCGACCACGTTCTCCCAGGCGTGGGCCCCACCCCTGGACCGGGGCACGACGTGGTCCAGGTTTTCGGCCGGTGCCCCGCAGTACTGGCAGGTCCAGTCGTCCCTAGCGAACACGGCGCGGCGGGTCAGCGGGGCCTGGGCCCGAAACGGGACCTTCACGAAATACCGGAGACGCAGAACCGAGGGGGCTTCCATCTCGAACCGCTCGGAATGGAACACGATCCCGTTCGACACCAGGACCTCGGCCTTGTCCTTCAGGACGAGGACCACTGCCCTCCTGGCTGTGACCACTGCCAGAGGCTGCTGGGACACGTTGAGAACGAGCGCTCTTCCCATGCTTAGGTCTCCGGCGAGTATAGCGAGGAGGCCCCCCGATCCGGCCGAGATGCTTGAATCGGCCGAATCCCAGGGTTGTAATCCGCCCGAAGGCGGCGGGCCGACCGTCTCCGGGAAATGGGGACGCCTGAAAGAGCGAAAAAAGGGGCCGCGCGGGGCGTCCGGCAAACTCGGGTTCGGATGGCCGCCGCCTTCCCCACTTCACCTCGATCCCCGTGGCGGCGGGATGGCGGGCACCCACCGGACGCCCGCACCGTCGTACTGCGCAGGAACGCGAAGCGGCCGGGCTCCCCGGCGCGTCCCCCCGGTAAGATGGCCATTCGGGCCAGGAGGTGGTCATTGGAGGCTCGCGAGCAAAC
>JBOGVI010000492.1:0-2238 GCA_050692695.1 Actinomycetota bacterium | reverse complement strand
GGGCACCTACTTCGCCCGCGTCAAGGACGGCAAGGTCGTCGAGTTCAACTCCTACCCCGACATCGCGGGCATGATGATGCAGCTGGGGTTCATGCCCCAGATGTAGGAAGCCGAACCCGACGGCCGTCCTGACCCGCGCCAGGTGGCGGCCCGTCACCCACCTCGACTTTGCTTCCCGTCGAGAGCCGAACTTGGCGACGACCGCTTCGATCGCGCGCTGCTCGTGAGTGCTCCTTCCGAAAGCGGCACTTGGCAAGGCTACGCCGATGGCGATGCTCGAGGTGCTGGGGAGAGCCTAACGGCGAAGTCCGAGGAGCTGACGCGGATAAAGGTCCCGGAGTCGCCGGAAGAGGGTTGAGCGACAGACGAGATCGGGCTTCGAAGTCACCCTCCTCGATGGCGGCCGCCTCGTGGCGTGATGCGTTGTGGTCTCCCGGGCAGAGGTCGATGATGGCGGGGTAGGCATCGCCGAGGGGGGATGGCGATGGTCCAAGCGTTCGTGCTGATCCAGGCCGGGGTAGGGATGGCCTCCCGGGTAGGGCAGGCCGTGGGCGCGATCCAAGGGGTGCGCTCTGCCGATATCGTGACCGGGCCCTACGACGTGGTCGCCCGCGTCGAGGCCGCGAGCATCGATGCGCTGGGGAGACTGGTGGTCTCGAAGATCCAGGCGGTCGAGGGCATTACCCGGACCCTGACCTGCCCCGTGGTGAGGCTCTGACTGGAGCCCTGTCGCTGCAAACCGCAGCCCTCTACCAGTTCCGAATCGCCTCGCTCACCTCAGAGGGTGTCGATCCGCGCCGTAGCGACAGTTAGCCAAACGAGTCCTCCATCGTGAGGACCTCAGCCGAGTCATCTAGGGTGGAGCATTCCTGGACCGAGGGAGGTGACCCATAGATGTTCGCGAGGATCAGTACCCTTCAGGGTTCGCCGGAAAGCATCGACGACGGGATCAAGGCGGTCCAAGAACAGGTCATCCCAACCGCAAAGCAGCTGGCGGGGTTCAAGGGCATGCTGGTGCTTGCCGACCGGAGCACCGGCAGGATGGTGGGGATCACGCTCTGGGAGAGTGAGGACGCCCTGCGACAGAGCGAAGAAGCGGCGAACCAGCTGCGGGCCCGTGCGGCCGAGGGTGGCGGCGCCGAGACCGTGAGCGTCGAGGGGTTCGAAGTCGTGGTCGATGAAACGGCTTAGCCCCTTCGTACCAAAGGAACAGCCGAACCTTGTCCAAAGCCCTCTCCCGACCTAGGCTCAAGGCTCGTGCGCGGAGTGTCGTTTTGTCGCGAACGGAACAGCTCGGAGGGCGGCGAGATGCCGTGGGACACCCTGGCACACATTTCATGTCTGCCGAGGCACGATGCCCTCCCTCGGGCGGGAGGATGTCCGAGTGCCGCAGGGAGGAAGACTGGAGTAGCGTCCGCGGAGGTGGTGTACGGACGACGGCCTGAAGGTCGTTGAATGAGAAGACCACCGCGTCATCCTCAACGAGATCTGGAAGGAACTCGGGGAGGAGGAGCACGGTGGTCGACACCACGATGGACGGTCTTGCTTGGCTACGCAAGCAGGTGGAGCAAGCGGACACCGATCTGCTGCGGGAGATGGTGAAGGTCTTCGCCGAGCGGCTCATGGCCGAGGAGGCGGACGCGATCTGTGGCGCCGGCTACGGCGAGCGATCCAACGAACGGGTGAACAGGCGCAACGGCTATCGGGGCAGGGCCTGGGACACCCGGGCCGGCACGATCGAGCTTGCGCTGCCGAAGCTCCGGGAGGGCAGCTACTTCCCCGACTGGCTCCTGGAGCCTCGCCGGCGGGCGGAGCGGGCGTTCGTCCAGGTGGTCGCGGAGTGCTACGTCCGGGGAGTGTCGACCCGAAGGGTCGAGGGCCTGGTGCGTCAGCTGGGCATCGAGCGGATCTCCAAGTCCCGGGTCTCGGAGATGGCCAAGGAGCTCGACTCGGCCGTCGAGGCCTTCCGAACCCGACCTCTCGATGGCGGTCCGTACACCTACGTCTGGCTCGATGCGCTCACCCAGAAGGTGCGCGAGGCCGGCCGGATCGCGAACGTGGCCTGCGTGATCGCCACCGGCGTCAACGTGGCCGGAGCCCGCGAGATTCTCGGCCTTGACCTGCACACCTCCGAGGACGGGGCGGGCTGGACCGCGTTCCTGCGCGGCCTCGTGGCCAGGGGGCTCTCCGGGGTTCGCCTGGTGATCTCCGACGCCCATCCGGGTCTCGTCGACGCGA
>JBOGVI010000491.1:0-2076 GCA_050692695.1 Actinomycetota bacterium | reverse complement strand
ATGCCATCCGGCGCGGCTGAGCCGACGCCGAGTGCAAGCCTGAACCTGAAATCCGCCGGGCTGGTGATTGTCCGCGCGGGCGGAGTCGTCTAGCGTTCGCCTCCACCGGCGGCTCGGCCGCGCCGGTCCCCGAAGCTCCCCCTCGTTTCCTCGTGTTGGGTGGTCTCCCCCGGTTGCGATGGAGCTGGCATGGAGGAGGTCGCGAGGGTCGTGCTGGCGCTCGACGAGCATGACGTGGCCGAGGAGGTCATGCACTTCCTCGACCGTACGGGCCGGGCTCGAGTGGTGGCCACTGCATCGGATGGGCGGCAGCTCACCGAGGCGGTGCGGCAACTCGAGCCGGACGCGGTAGTCGCCTCGCCCGCCATCGTGGACTCCGGTGCAGAGCTGAACGGCAGCGCCCTGCTCGCCGTGGACACGTCCGAGTCCGTCCAGTCCCTGCGCGGAGCGATCCGAGCCGGGGCCAGAGGGTTCTTCCTGTGGCCGTCGGACCGCGACGAGCTGGCTCGCGCAACGGCCCGCGTGGGCCCGCCACGCGGTCGGGGCGCCGTGAACCGGGCGCGGGTGGTGGCCGTGTACGGACCGCGGGGTGGAGTGGGGGCGACGTTCCTGGCCTCGCACCTGGCGGCGGCCTTCGCGCGACGCGGCCAGCGGTGCGTCCTCGTGGACCTGGACCTCGCGTTCGGCGACATCGCCTCGGCCGTCGGGGCCCCCGTGGAGGAGTCGCGCCACACCATCGCCGATGCGGCGCCATCGTCGAGGAGCTTGCCCCGCGTCACGTCGAGGGCCTTCTGTGGGCTCACCCGGATGGCTTCCGGGTCCTGTTCGCACCGGGGGAGGGCGCGTCGGCGGAGCGGGTGGGCGCCACCGACGTGGGCGGGGTGCTCGAGGCGGTTCGCGGGACGGCGGATGTGGTCGTCCTGCACATCCCCAGGGGCCTGGACGACGTCGCTCGGACCGGCCTTCGCATCGCCGATCGGATCCTGGTCGTTCTCAACCTGGACGTCATGTCGTTCCGGGCCGCCAAGAGCGCGATCGACGCGACCGGCCTCGACGAGCGGTGCGCGTTCGTGGTGAACCGGGCCGTCAGGCGGGAGATCGCGCCGCGCGACGTGGAGCGCGTGTTCGGACGAGCGGCGACCGCGGTGATACGGGCGGACCGCGCGGTGGCGGCGGCGCAAGACCGAGGACGGCTGCTACCGCGGCGCGGTCGGGTCGGTCGCGCCGTGGACCGCCTGGCCGTCCGGCTGTTGGAGGAGGAGGCCTGATGCGTGCGGACGCGCTGTCCGAGGTCCGCCGAGGGCTGCACGAGCGGCTGTTGCGTCGGGTCGACCCCCGAGGGATGGAAGGGGTGTCTCGGGCGGAGCGACGCCTGCGGGTCCGCGAGGAGGCGCTGGCCGTCCTCCGCGAGGATGGACACATCCTGCCCCGGGGCGCGCTCACGAGAGTTGTCAATGAGGTTTCGGATGCGGTCGTCGGGCTGGGGCCCATCGAGTTCCTGTTGAAGGACCCCGACGTCACCGAGGTCATGGTGAATGGGCCCGACGACGTCTACGTGGAGCGGAAGGGGCGGGTCGAGAAGGTGGCGGACGGTCTATTCGAGGGGGAGGAGGCCGTCCTTCACGTGATCGAGCGGATCGTGGCCCCGCTTGGCCTTCGGGTCGATGAGTCATCACCGTGGGTGGATGCGCGACTGTCGGATGGCAGCCGGGTGCAGGCCAAAGTTGGGCTATTTACAAGCCGTCCGACCTCGGCTACCGTTGCGCCATCAACTAACCCCCAGGGAGGAGGGGTCACCGTGGTGAGGGTCGGCATCTACGCTCGCATCTCCCGGGACCAGTCGGAGCCCGGCGAACTCGACACACCGGTCGACCGGCAGGTGAGAGCGTGCCGCGAGTGGTGCGCCGTCAAGGGCTGGCAGGTCGCTGGGGTCTACGAAGACCGGGGTCGGTCGGCCTACAGACGCCGTTCAGATCGCGACGACGAAGGAATCAAGCGTGAGGCATACGACCGGATGATGGCTGATACCGTCGCCGGTCGGCTCGATGTGGTGCTGGTCTGGAAGCTCGACCGGCT
>JBOGVI010000490.1:0-1586 GCA_050692695.1 Actinomycetota bacterium | reverse complement strand
TGATGAAGCCGAAGCCCTTCTCAGAGCTGAACCACTTCACGGTTCCAGTTGCCACGTGCGATCCCTCCTTCCTTTCGCCGTTCCGGCCTGGTTGCTGCCGTTCGGGCGCCGGCCGTAGCAGCCGGGGCTGAGGGAACTGCTCGTAGCGTCAACCGCGATTGGTGCCCTCGAGAACAACGGTACCAGGTCGGGAGCCGGCGTCGCTCGCTTAGCTGAGTCGGCAACCGACTCAGAGCTGCGAGTCACAGCTTCGAGGGGCGTCTACGCCGACGGTCTCCGAGACCGCTCGAAGGGTGAGCGGAACCGGGACTTGATCCGCACGTCGCCGAGCCAGACTCGGAGGCGTTCGCGCTCGGCGTCGATCGTCTTCCCGGTCCTCGCATCGACCCGATCGAGGAGCTCGACGACCACCTCGCCGTCGTCCGTCTGCGTCCAGCCTCCGACCACGCGGCCGTTCGCCCACACGGTCGGCCCGGCGTTGCCGGCGCGATCGAACAGCGCGGGCCCGTGGTCGCCGAGGTACCACGCGCGTTCCTTCCAACCCATGGTCGTCGGGTCGAGCCCGGGGAGCACGGCGACCCACGGGTCGACGTCCTTCATCGGGTCAAGGTCGTCGGGGAGCACGTAGCCGATGCCCTCGTCCAAGCGAACCTCGACCGCGCCGAGCGCCTCGAGCGTCCTCGTGGCGAGCCTCGCGGTCCACCCGGTCCACCACCGGACGTCCGTCGTGGTCGCCGGACCGAACGCCCTGACGTACCGACGCAGCAGGTCGGCGCACGCCTCGGCGTGATCGACGCGCGGCAGGGGGCCTCCGAGCCACGCCTCCGTTGGGGCCCATCGGTACTGGCCGGAGACCCACGTCCCGAGGGGGCGGGCGCGCACGATCCGGCCCTCGGTCGCGAGCAGGGACAGGACCCGCGTCGAGACGCCCATCGTCCCGGCCCACGTCTTTCCCTCCCCGAAGCTGAGCTTCCCGCCGAGCGCGGGGACGTCCTTCGTGAGCTCGCGGGCGGTCGCCTCGCCGCGGGCGGTGAGGGCGCGGAGCGTCTCGGCGACGACCCTGTCGAGCCACCGGCCGCCCTTGCCCGGCCGGGCGATCCCCTGATCCTCGAGCATCCGGACGAGGCGCTTGCGCTCACCCGGCGCCAGGGCCTTCGTGCACGCCTCGTCCATCACCGCTGCCAGGTCGAGCGGGACGACGAACATGGTCCGACGCATCCCGAACATCCGGACCAGCGACCGTCGTTCATAGAGCGCGTCCTCGAGATCGGCCGGCTTGAACCCCGCCACCCTCGCCCATGCTGAGAGGTAGACGGACGCCGGATCGCTCGAGTGCAGCCCGGCCAGTGCGGCTGAGACCTCTTCGATCGAGGCTGCGGGCCGGGCGAGGCGATGGCGAAGGCCGAGCCGCGCCCGTCGTTCCTCGACCCCGATCGTCCTCACACCGCGCCACGCTACCGTCGGATCGGTCGCGGTGACCTCGCTCCGTTCTCTACGTGCCGGCTGGCTGGTAGGTGAGCGAGAGGACGCCCGTCCTGAACGCACGTGACTCCACGAGCTCCAGAGGCACCTGGTCGGCGGCCCAG
>JBOGVI010000489.1:0-13421 GCA_050692695.1 Actinomycetota bacterium | reverse complement strand
GATGGACTTTGCCAGAGCGGCCTCGTCCACGATGCCGCCGCGGGCCGTGTTCACGAGGCGCGAGCCCTCCTTCATCAGGGCCAGCTCCCGGTGCCCGATCAGCCCCTCGGTGTCGGGGGTCCGGGGGAGGTGGAGCGAGACGAAGTCCGCCTGCACCAGGAGCGCCTCCAGGGTCGGCATCAGCTCGACCCCCATCTCCTTGGCCCGGTCCCGGGGCACGTACGGATCGAACGCGATGACCCGCATCCCGAAGGCAGAGCACCGCTGGGCCACCATGGCTCCCACCCGGCCCAGACCCACCACGCCCAGGGTCTTGCCGGCGAGCTCGACCCCCTGGTACGCCTCCCGTTCCCACCGGCCGGACTTCAAGGCGGCGTCGGCCTGGGGGATGTTCCGGGCCTGGGCCAGCATCAGCGCCACGGTGTGCTCGGCGGCCGAGACGATGTTCGACGAGGGCGCGTTCACGACCATCACGCCCCTGCGCGTGGCCGCCTCCACGTCCACGTTGTCCAGGCCGATGCCCGCCCGGGCGATGACCTTCAGGTTCTCGCCGGCCTCGATCACGTCGGCCGTGACCTTGGTCTGCGAGCGCACCACGAGCGCATCGTAGGGCCCGATGTCCAGGGCCAGGTCGCCCCGGGAAAGCTCGGGTCGTACGTCCACCTGGAAGTCCTTGCGGAGGAGGTCCAGTCCCCGCTCCGACATCGGCTCGGTGACCAGCACCCGCACGATCCGCCCCTACTCCGCTTGGGCGAAGACGTCCTCGGCCGCCGCGACCGCCGCGCCCCGCTTCACCGGGTAGCCGAGACGCTCGAGGGTCATCTCCAGCGCGGCCAACCCCCGGATCATGTCCAGCCGGTCGTAGTAGCCGAGGTGGCCGATGCGAAAGACCTTGCCCTTCAGCGGCCCCTGGCCGGGGGCCAGGATGACGGCGAAGTCCGACCGGACCCTGGCGCAGATCGTGTCGGCGTCGAGGCCGTCGGGCACCCGGACGGCGGTCACCGTCCAGGCCCGCTCGGCGTCCTCGCCGAACAGGTCGAGGCCGAGGGCTCGCACGCCCTCCTTGATGGCTCGGGAGAGGAGTTCGTGGCGGGCGAACGCGGCCTCCGGCCCGTCCTGGAAGTACAGTTCGAGCGCCGCATGGAGCCCCTGGAGCACCGAGATGGCCGGGGTCCACGGGTTCTCCGGGTCTGGCAGCGCGAAGAACTGCCTGTAGTAGGTCCAGTCGAAGTAGAAGCGGGGGTTCTTCGCCTCGCCCTGAGCCCCCCACGCCGCGTCCGAGACGGCCACGAACGCCAGTCCGGGCGAGGCCGACAGGGCCTTTTGCGAGCCGCTCACGGCGACGTCGATCCCCCAGCCCTCGAAGTCGAAGGGCACGGCGCCGAGGGACGACACGGCGTCGACCATCACGAGCGCGCCGGCCTCCTGGGCCGCCCGAGCGATGGACTCGATGTCGTGGACCACGCCGGTGGAGGTCTCGCTCTGGGTGAGCAGCACGGCCTTCGCCGGCTGCTTGCTCAGGGAGGCGGCCACGTCGGCGGCCTTGACCGTCTGGCCCCACTGATAGTCGATCGTGCGCACCGTGAGGCCATAGGCCAGGGCGATCTTGGCGAACCGCTCGGCGAAGTACCCCGCCAGCGGGACCAGGACGGCCTCCCCGGGCGAGAAGCAGTTGGCGACGGCCGACTCCAACCCACCGGTCCCCGACGATGTGAAGATCAGCACGTCGCGGTCGGTGCGGTACAGGCGCTGGAGGCGTTCCGTCACCTCCCGGAGCATCCGGCCGAAGGCGGGGCCCCGGTGGTACACGAGGGGGCTGCCCTGGGCCAGGTACACCTCGGGCGGGACCGGGGTGGGGCCGGGCGCCAGGATGATCTCGGGCCTATCCACGATGCGTTCACTCCTTGCGAGGTCTTCCGAGTGCACGTCCCGCGCGGTTCGGCTCAGCGTATCATCCGGTGCGCGCCGCTCTAGAGCGGCGCTGCCTAGAACCGCAACGCGTGGAAGACGTCCTCGGCGGGCTCGCAGTCTCGCAGGTCCTCAGCGGAGAGCTCCATGGCTTGCGGGGTTCGGCCAAGGATCCGATCCACCAACGACCGATGGCCGCTTCGGCGCGCGAGCGTTCGCGATACCTTGTCCATCCGCGCCTCGTGGCGGTTCCGCTGCTGGTTCAGGTCGCACGGCAGGTGGCTGACGACGGGGCCCACGGTCACTCCTTCGGCGGCGCGAGCTTACGGAGGTCGAACCCCGGATCGGCGAGTAGCTTGGGGTCCGGGCGGACCTGGGCCTTGATGAGCGGCATCGAACGGCGCACGTCCCTCGGCCAGTTCATGCTGAACGTCGAGAGCAGTCGGTCGTCCTTCAGCAGGAACGCCGCGAACGTCCGCTCCCCCATGCTCCCTCTCACGACCATATCGTCCCACTCGGTGGCGAACCCGGCCATCTGGATGTTCGCGTCGTACTGATCCGACCAGAACCAGTGCGCGTCGTCGAAGACCTCGGCCTTCCCCAGCATGTTCCGGGCGGCGGCCTCCCCCATCTTGATGGCGTTGTCGAAGTGCTCCACCCGGATCGGCCCGAACACCGGGTGATCGTGCCGGGCCACGTCGCCGGCGGCGAATACGCCCGGCACGTTCGCCTGGAGCGTCGGGTCCACCAGGATCCCGTTGTCGACCTCGATGCCACTGCCCGCGAAGGGGTCGATGACCGGCTCGACGCCGACCCCTACCACCGCGAAGTCGCCCTCGATCCTGCGACCCTCCTTCGTGACGAGCGCCTCGAAACGCCCGTTGCCCTCGAACCGTTCCGCGGCGTCCCGGAAGATCATCTCCACCCCGTGGTCGCGGTGCAGCCCCTCCAGGACACGGCCGAGATCCGTTCCCAGAACCCGCTGCAGGGGAGTCTCGGCGAACTCAACCACGGTTACCTCCACGCCCCTGCTCCGAAGGGACGCTGCCACCTCGGCCCCGATGAAGCCCATCCCCACCAGCACCGCCTTTGCGTCCGGGACCCCGGCCGCCTTGATCGCGTCCGAGTCGGGCAGGTACCGGAGATCGAGGACGCCGGGCAGCTCGATGCCGGGCAGGGGAAGCCTCCGGTTCCGGCTGCCCGTGGCGATGAGCAGCGAGTCGAACGAGATCCGCTCGCCGCTCGCCAGGACGACGCTCCGGTCGGCGAAGTCTATCCGCTCGGCGCGCTCGCCGAACCTGGCCTCGACCTCATTCTGTTCCCACCACTCCGGCGGCCTGATGTAGGCCGGTTCCGAGGTCTCACCGCGCAGGTACTCCTTGGAAAGCGGCGGGCGTTCGTAGGGGGCGAGCGGCTCCTCGCCGATCAGCACGACGCGTCCGTCGAATCCCTCGTCGCGGAAGGTGGCCGCCGCGGTCCCGCCGGCCAGGCTCGCCCCGACGATGACGAAGGCCGGCACGCGCTACGCCACCGACACCTGGAGCTCTCCGCCCTCCTCCCGGACCTCGAAGACGTCGATGGGCTCGATGGCCGGTCCGTCCACGACCTCGCCGGTGATGACATCGAACCGGCTCCCGTGGCAGGGACACTCGATCACGGTCGCGTCGAGCTCCCCTTCGGAGAGCGAGCACTGCTTGTGCGTGCAGACATCGTCGAACGCGTGGAGGTCGCCGCCGATGTTCGCGATGGCGATGATGCGATCCCCGACGCTGTACGCGTTGGCCTCGCCGTCGGGGACGTCGCCGGCCTCACCGACCCTGACCCATCCCGCCATCGGTTCCCCTCCTCCCCCTCGAGGTTCCGTGTCACGCGAGCCCACAGCATAGGCCAACGTTGAAATGTGGCCGGTCATTCGGGCGGGGTCCGGGCCCGGCGCCTCGCCACCAGGTCCGGCGTGAGGTAACCAAGGCCGACCACGACGTACAGCCCGAACAGGATCAGGAAGCCCTCCTTGAACCCGATCGGCAGCATGGCCGGCAGCCCCGCCCCCAGCACCCAGAACGCCTGGAACAGCACCTCGTATCGGACGAACACGCGTCCATACGCGCCTCCCGGCGCGAGCTGCTGCATGAGGCTTTGGAACGCCAGCCGTCCCAGCTCGCCCGAGGCCCCCGCGACGAGCGCGAACGCCGTGAGCGCCGGGAGCGAGAAGGCCACGAACGCCAGGAACGCGCCGAGCCCCGCCGCCACGATGCAGGCGATCACCACCGCTTCTTCCCGGAGCGATACCGGCAGCCGGGGGGCGAGCACGTCTCCCAGGAAGCTGCCGAGGGCGGCCGCTCCCGCCAGGACGGCGAACCAGTAGGCGGGCTCGCCGCTCCGCCGCAGCGCGAACGCGATGGAGAACAGGAGGAAGCCGCTCGCCGCACGAAGGCCCGCGGCTCCCACGGTCGCCGCCGCGAGCTGCGGGATAGCCCCCAGCCGGCTCACCGCTCCCCTTCGCCCGCGTACACGAGGGTGCGGGAGTCGGAGGTTCAGGAGCGACGCGAGGGCGTAGACGACGACGCCTCCGAACATCGCCGCCGACGGGCCCCCCAGCTGGAACAGCAGCAGCCCTGGGACTCCGGCGAGCAAGGCGCCCCCCGCCGCGATCCTCCCCAGTCGCGCGTTCGCACGCACGAGTCCCTCGCTCGGCCCTGCGTACGCCACCACAAGGCCGTTCTTCGTGATGGTGTGGGCCTTGGACAAGACCAGGATGGCGAAGGCAAACGGGTAGAGAAGGAGCGTGTCCAGCCTGGGTGCGACGAGGACACAGACGATCGCTCGCCCGGCCGAGGATGCCGCCGAGACGGCGCGCCGGGGACCGGCCCGGTCGAGCAGCGGGACCAACAGCGGCCCGGCGACGGCGAGCGGGGCCAGGGTGACGGCGAGGTACAGCGCGACCTTGGCCCGGGCCTCGCCCACCGGCACGTCGAAGAAGATCGAGCCGGCCAGCGCGATGGCCACCATGGCGTCGCCGGCGGCGCTCCCCATGTGGACCAGCGCATAGGTGTCGAGCGGATCGTCCGAGGTCCACAGCCGCCGGAGGGGGCGGAGGATGATGGCCTCCAGCATGGACACCAGCCCGAGGAGGATGAGCTGCCACCACGGGTACCGCTTCGGCTCCTCGTGGCTGACCCGCATGGGGCGGCCGGGCCCGGCCCTCAGGATCACGAGAGCCTCCGCCGGAGCAGGTCCTGGACGGCCTGGACGTTCGCCGCCCCTCGAGACTTCTTCATCACCTGACCCACCAGGAAGTTGATCGCGCCGTCCTTCCCGGCCCGGAATTGCCTAACCGGTTCGGGGTTCTCCGCGATCACTTCCTCGACCCACGCCTCCAGGGCCGAGGCGTCCGTCACCTGCCGGAGCCCTCGAGCCTCGACGATCTCCTCGACTGGCTTGCCGGTCTCGAAGGCCTCCTCCAGAACCTGCTTGGCGCCGGTGGTGGAGACGGTCCCCTCGTCCACCAGCCGCACCAGGTCGGCCACATGCTGCGGCGTGACCTTGGCCTCTTCGAGCCCGATCCGGGCCTTGTTCAGCAGCCCCGCGAGGTCCTGGGTCATCCAGTTCGTCACGGCCGCCGGGGCCGCGCCCAGGCGCACCGCCTCCTCGAAGAATTCCGCGGACACCCTGGATCCCGCCACCAGGAGGGCATGGGCCGGCTTCAGGTCGAACTCCCGCTCGAACCGAGCGCGACGCGCCCGAGGGAGCTCGGGGAGTGTCGCCCGGATCCGCTCCACCCATTCGTCGTCGGGCTGGATCGGCGGGAGGTCCGGCTCGGGGAAGTACCGGTAGTCGAAGGCCTCCTCCTTCGACCGGAGTGTGTGCGTCGTCCCGGTGTCCTCGTCGAAGTGGCGGGTCTCCTGGACGAGCTTCTCGCCCTTCTGCAGGCTTTCGACCTGCCGCTGCTGCTCGTACCCCAGCGCTCGCTCCAGCGAGCGGACCGAGTTCAGGTTCTTGATCTCGACCTTCGTACCGAGCTCCACCTGTCCTGCGGGGCGTACCGAGATGTTGGCGTCGCATCGGAGCGAGCCCTCCTCCATGCGGACGTCGGACACGCCGAGCGCTTCGAGGGTAGCGCGGAGCTCGCCGAAGTACGTCCGGGCCTCGTCCGGCGAGCGCATGTCGGGCTCGGAGACCACCTCCACCAGGGGGACGCCGGCTCGGTTGTAGTCGATCAGCGCGTAGTCGGCCTGGGCGATGCGCCCGGTGGTGCCGGCGTGGGAGGTCTTGCCGGTGTCCTCCTCCATGTGCACCCGGGTGATGCCGATCCGTCGGGTCACGCCGTCCACCTCGATGTCGAGGTGCCCGTTGAGGCAGATGGGGAGGTCGTACTGGGAGATCTGATAGTTCTTCGGCATGTCCGGGTAGAAGTAGTTCTTCCGGTGGAACAACGAGTAGCGCGCGATCTCGCAGTCCAGCGCCAGGCCGATCCGCACGATGTACTCGATGGCCGTCTCGTTCGGGACCGGGAGCGAACCGGGATGGCCGAGACACACCGGGCAGACGTTCGTGTTCGGAGGCACTCCGAACTCGTTCAGGCATCCGCAGAACATCTTGGTCCGCGTCGACAGCTCGACGTGGCACTCCAGGCCGATGACGGTCTCGAACCCTTCGCCCATGTCGAGAGGTGAGCTTAGCCGACGCTCGGGGCGGGCGGCCCCTATCCTGTCAACCATGACCCGGACGGCCGACCCCACCACCGCCCGGGCCACCTCTCCGCTCGTATGGGTCGCTCTCGGCGCCGTCTACGTCGTCTGGGGCACGACCTACTTCGCCATCCGGGTGGTGAACGAGACCCTCCCGCCCCTCCTCGCCGCGGGAACGCGGTTCATGCTCGCCGGCGCGGTCATGTACACGTTCGCCGTCCGCCGGGGCGACCGGGAGGGCGACCGGCCCGGACGACGGCAGTGGCGAGCGGCGGCCATCGTGGGCGGGGCGCTCCTGTTGGGGGGAAACGGCGGCGTGGTGTGGGCGGAACGGACCGTGCCGTCGGGGCTCGTGGCCCTGATCATCGCGCTCGTCCCCTTGTGGATGGCGTTGATCGACCGGGTGCTGCTCCGGCGGCGGCTCCGGATCCAGACCATGGTGGGCTTGGCCACGGGATTCGCCGGAGCGGCTCTGCTGGTGGGGGGGTCCGCCGGCGGGAACGTCGATCTCGTCGGGATGCTCTTCGCCGTGGGGGCCTCGCTCAGCTGGGCCTCGGGATCGCTGTACGCCCGCCACGCGACGCTCCCAAGGCGGCCGTTCGTCGGCGTGGGGATGGAGATGCTCTGCGGAGGGGCGGCGCTCGCGGTGGCGGGGATCCTCGTCGGCGAGCCCTTCGACCTGCACCCCGAGCGGTTCTCCTTCGCCTCGCTGGTCGGACTGGGCTACCTCATCACGTTCGGTTCGTTCGTTGGGTTCGCCTCGTACGTGTGGCTGCTTCGGAACGCTCGCACGTCGCTTGTCTCGACGTACGCGTACGTGAACCCGGTGGTGGCGGTGTTCCTGGGGTGGGCCTTCCTCTCGGAGCCCGTCACCGTTCGGACGGTGGTGGCCGGCGCCATCGTGCTCGGCTCGGTGGCACTGATCATCGCCTCCCGGGAGACGCCGCCGACGCCGGAGACGACCTCAGGCGCGGAGATCGGCGAGGAGGGATGGGACGGCGCCGAAGGCGAGCTCGCGCTCGAGGGCGTGGGCGATGCGAAGGAGCATAGGCTCCCCCAGGACCGGCGCCGTAATCTGGAGCCCGACGGGTAGCCCCGCCTCGTCCAGGCCACACGGGATCGAGATGCCCGGGACCCCGGACAGGTTCGCCGGGATCGTGAACACGTCGGACAGGTACATCGCGAGCGGGTCGTCGGCCCGCTCCCCGATCCGGAACGCGGTCGTCGGCGAGGTCGGAGAGACCAGCACGTCGTGGGACCTGTACGCCTCCTCGTAGTCTCGGATGATCAGCGTCCGCACCTTCTGGGCCTGGGCGTAGTAGGCCTCGTAGTAGCCGGCCGAGAGCGCGTACGTCCCCAGCATGATCCGGCGCTTGACCTCCGGGCCGAAACCGGCGCCGCGGGTCCGCATCATCATCTCCATCGAGTCGCGGCCCTCTACCCGGGACCCGTAGCGAACGCCGTCGTATCGAGCGAGGTTCGACGATGCCTCCGACGGCGCGATCAGGTAATAGGCGGAGAGCGCGTAGTCGGTGTGGGGCAGCGAGGCCTCGCCCACCGCCGCCCCCATGTGCGTCAGACGGTCCACGGCGGCCCGCACGGCGTCCGCTACACCCGGCTGCACCCCCTCCCCGAAGGCCTCCTTCACTACGCCGACCCGAAGGCCCCGGACCCCTTCATCGAGGCCGACGGTGTAGTCGCGGGGAGGCTGGTCCAGGCTGGTGGCGTCCATGGGGTCCTTGCCGGCGATCGCCGAGAGCAGCACGGCCGCGTCCCGAACGCTCCGGGTGAAGGTTCCCACGGTGTCGAGGGAGGACGCGAACGCGATGAGGCCGTACCGGGAGATCAGCCCGTACGTCGGCTTCAGTCCGACCACACCGCACAGGGCCGCGGGCTGGCGCACCGAACCACCCGTGTCGGTCCCCATAGCCCATACGGCCTCGCCCGCAGCCACCGCGGCCGCCGAGCCGCCCGACGAGCCACCCGGTACCGCGTCCAGGTCCCACGGGTTGTGCACCGGGCCGAACGCGGAGTTCTCGTTCGACGAGCCCATGGCGAATTCGTCGCAGTTCGTCTTGCCGATGAGCACGGAGCCGGCCGCGGACAGCCGGGCCCACGGGGTGCAGTCGTAGGGGGGCACGTAGCGTCCGAGGATCTTCGACCCGCAGGTGGTGGTGATCCCCTTCGTAGCCAGGACGTCCTTCACGGCGATGGGGATGCCGGCCACGGCGGGCGCGTCGCCCCCGCGGACCCGCTCGTCGGCCTCGGCGGCCCGCTCCCGCGCAACGCCGGGCGTGCGCGTGAGGAAGGCCATCACCCGGTCTTCGGCGGCCTCCATGCGGGCCAGGCAGGACTCGGTGATCTCCGCGCTCGAGACCTCGCCGGCTCGGAGCTTCCCGGCGAGCTCGGAAGCGGAGAGGTCGCAGAGGTCGGGCACGGCTATCCGACCTCCACGATCCGCGGGACCTTGAACCGGTCACGCTCCCGCTCCGGCGCGCCCGCCAGCGCTTCGTCCCTGGGAAGGGACTGGCGGGGCTCGTCGGGACGGAAGACGTTCGCCCGGGGGATGGCGTACGCGGTCGGTGGAACGTCGGCCGTCGCCACCTCGCCGACCTTCGCCGCATGGTCCAGGATCAACCCGAGCTGCTCCTTGAGCCGCTCCTTCTCCTGCGAGGTGAGCTCCAGCCGGGCCAGGCGCGCGACGTGCTCGATGTCGATGTCCACCGGCATCCCGGCAGTCTAGTGGTCCGCCTCGCGCCTCGGCCCCGCGGTTACCCGGGCCGGTGGGACGGCGCTCCGTCTCCAGGGGCCACGTGGGTGTCCACGTACCCCGGCGGCGGCGTCTCTCCGGGCGCCGGCTCGTGGACCAGTCCGGGACCCATCTCGGTGGGAGGAGGCACGTCCAGCCGCCCCGAGGCGAGCAACGAGAGCATGTCGATCCCGACCTCGACCGGATCGATGGTCCGCACCACCGACCACCGGTACTCGCCGCCCCGGTTCGCCTCGGCCAGGTCCATTTCCACCGGCTCTGCGGCCCCGCCCCGCGGATCGAGCACCAGGCGGACGACGGGCCGCGCCAGGAGCTGCTCGTGGTTTCGGACCACGACCGCCACATCACCCGTCGACAGCTGCACCAGCGATCCCACCGGGAACAAACCCATCAGCCGGACGAAGGTTCGCACCACCCGGGGGTCGTACGAGCGTCCCGCGCCAGCCTGGAGGATGGCGAGGGCCTGCCGGCGCTCCTCGGGCTTCCGGTACGAGCGCTTGCTGGTGAGCGCGTCGAAGCTGTCGGCCACCGCCACGATCCTCGATGCCAGCGATGCCGGTCGCCCACCCGTGAGCGACGGGTACCCCGAGCCGTCGTACGCGGCGTGATGCTCCAGCACGATCCCGACCGAGGGGTGGAGCGGGTCATGCGTGGTCACCGCGACCAGCCCGGCGCCGTCCACCGGGTGGCGCTGAATGAGCCTCCACTGCTCCTCGTCGAGAGCCCCGTCCTTGCGCAGGATCTCCTGGGGGACCTTGACCTTGCCCACGTCGTGAAGGAGTCCGCCGATCCCCAGAACCAAGGTCTGCTCGCGGGACAGCCCGATCGCGCGGGCAAGCGCGAGCGACAGGATGGACACGTTCACCATGTGGTGGTACGTGTACTCGTCGTAGGACTTGACCGTGGTGAGTAGGAGCGCCTGCGCCGGGTCCGTCGCGATGAGGTCGGCGAGATGCTCGGTGAGGCGGACGGTGGCGTGGAGGTCCGCAGGCCGCCCGGCAAGGAGCCGGGCGGCCGTCTGCCGGAGGAGCTCGAGGCCGGCGGCGTAGCTTTGGAGGAGCTCCGCCATGCCGGTGAGGTCGGCCGTCGGGAGGACGGGGGTGGCCCGGTTCACCTTCACCGCCGTCATCTCGTCCAGCGCGGCGTGCTCGCCGACCACCAGCCGAACCAACGCATCGATGTCGAGCTCGGAGACGTGGACCTCGAACTCGAGCGATCGCACCCCCGCGTCGGCCAGCGACCCGGCCAGCCGGTTCAGCGTGAGCGACTCCCACGCCAGCAAGGTCGGTCCCACGTAGAAGTTACCGCCGGACACGAACAGAGCCGGAGGCGTGCCCCGGACCTCACCGAGCTTTCGGACCAGCTCTGCGATGTCCCGGGCCGCCTCGGTTCGCTTCGGATGCTGGGTGGGGTACAGGGCGTAGACCTGGCGGGCGGACGAGAGCGAGCGAAGCAGCTCACCGGCCGTCCCGATCTCCCCGCGCGCCGGCGGTCGCCCACTCACGGCGCCGACCCCCCGACTCCTCGTACCAGCTTGCGCGCCCGGCGCCGAACCGACCACGGCGACCTGGGACGGACGTCTCTCGAGGTGAGGCGTCGTAGGACCTCGAGGCCATCGGGGCCCTGCGCCAGCTGCTCAAAGGCCAGGTTCCGAATGCTGCGGCTGTCCGACGCCGCGGCGACCGCGGCGAGCGCAGCGGCCGAATCAGGCCCCCGGATCGCTCCCAGGGCGCTCACGGCCATGGAACGAACGTCCTCGAGCCGCCCCTCGGCCAGCTCGCGGAGGTGCGGGACGGCCTGGACGCCCCCCGCCGCCACCAGGGCCTGCACGGCTTCCCTCCGGACCTGGGGCGTCTCGTGCCGGGCCGCCTGCGCCAGCAGGTCCAGCACATCGGTCCCGCCCGCGCTTCCGAGCACGAGCGCGGCATTTCGCACCACGTACCACCGAGGGTCCCGGAGCCGGGCCGCAACCGGCCCGACGTGGCCCCGGGCGACCGGGCGCAGGGCCGCCACGAGCACGGCCCGCCGGTGCCGGTCGAGCTCCGCCGCGAGGAGGTCCAGCAACACCTCGACGGCCCGGTCCCCCAGTGGGGCGAGCAGCTCCTGCAACGGGAACGCGTCACCTGACTGGCCCGCCATGACCAGCTCCATCAGCAGATCCGGCTGGAGAGCCTCCCGGACGTATGCGCTGAACAGGTACTCCCGCTCCCTCTCTTTCGGACCGCCGAGCGCCTCGTTCACGGCATCGAGCAGCTCGCTCACGCGCCTGGGGTCCCGGCTTCGAAGCGCCTCGCCTAGCTCCCCTGCCCACAGATGCAAGACTTCGCCCAGCCGCTCCGCGTCCTCCTCAAGGGCCAGGTAGTCGCGGAGAGACAGGAGCGCCGTCCCCCTCCGCTGCTCGTCGGTCCGGGGGAGGGTGGCTTGAACCGCCAGCACGTCGTCGCGCTCCGTGGCGGCGAGGTAGGCGCCGATCGCATCGGTCACGGATCCGGAGGCGGTCTCCGGCCCGCCCTCGGTCGGGTCGATCCCGAGCCGTTCCAGCCCGGCCAGGATGGTGCCGGCCTCTTCGCGCCCCGCCTCCAGCGCGGACGTCAGGTCGACGATGTCGACGTGACGGACCCCGGCTTCGGCGAGCTGCCGGGCGAGCTCGACCGGATCCCGCCGACCGTCGCGTCCCAAGTCCACGAGCGCCCTGGTCAGCTCGGCGTTGCTCATCGCGCCGATCAGCCGCTCGGCGAGCGGGTCTTCGCGGACCCGGTCCACCAGGATCTCCACGAGCGATCGCCGCAGCTCGGCCGGGAGCTCAGCCACTACGTCGTGCACCGTCGAATGCAAATCGATCTCCCGCCCGGCCTCGACCGCCAGCTCGGAGACGAGGACCCGGATCCGGTCCAGGAGAACCTCGGCCTGATCGCTCGGCGTTCCCGAGAGATCACCCTTCATGAGCTGAGACGTGATGGTCTGAGCATCGGGGATGCGACTGGTGCGCATGCCGACCATGTCCTCCGGGACGTGGTCCGCGCCTTCCACCGCCGCGGGCCCGACCGGTGACAGGACGATCGACGTCACCCCCGCCCCGCTGAGCGCCTCTTCGGCCCCTCCCGCTTCTCGCAGATCCTCCAGGGGCATTGAAAGGACCGCGTACGTGCGGTCCAAGTCCCGCCCGTCCGGCACTGCCACCACCATCAGCCGCTCGACGCCCCGCTCGAAACATGCCCGGGCCAGGCGCTCCACCGACCCATCGCCGGGTAGGAGCTCCCCATCGAGGGCGAAGCCCTCGCCTCGGACCTCGACGTCGACCGCCCCCAAGGTCAGGGCGGTTTGCGCGGCGGCCGAGATGCGCTCAGCCGCCGCCGCGAAGCCCGGCCGATCGGGACTCCCCGGGAACAGCCGGTACGCGGACAGCCCCAACCAGAGCTGCCTCAGCAGCCCCGCGACGCCCCGAGCCCGCTCTTCATCCCCAGACACGACCACCTCGATGGGACGACCTGCCCCCTTTCGGCGTTATCGACCGGCGGTTCGTCCGGCCTAAGCCGAGGGGTCCTCGAGGGCGGTCGAGCGCCTACCCCCGACCGGGGGACAGCAGGGCGGTCCCGGGGATCAACGGAACCCGCCGAACCGCGGCTCGACGCGCTGCGCCATCGCCGCGGCCATCAGCGCGTTGCCGACCAACCAGACGTCCGTGATGGGCCCGACGCCGCCCGGGACCGGCGTGATCGCCTCGGCCTTCGCCGCAACGCTGTCGAAGTCGAGGTCGCCGGTCATCCTGATCTTGCCGGTGGCCTCGTCCTTGACCGCGTGGATGCCGACATCGACGGCCACCACGCCTTCGCTCACCATGTCTCCCGTCACGAGCCCCCGGACCCCGGCGGCGACGATCAGGATGTCGGCCAGGCGGGTGAACTCGGCGAGCCGGCCCGCAGCGTGGGTCCGGCTGTGGCATGCGATGACCGTCGCGTCGCGCTCGAGCCCGAGCCACTGGGCCGGCTTGCCCACGCTGTTCGACCGACCCACGACCACGATCGTCTTCCCCGAGTAGTACGTCGCCGGGTCAT
>JBOGVI010000488.1:0-20604 GCA_050692695.1 Actinomycetota bacterium | reverse complement strand
GGCCGAGGCGAAGGCGTCGCGCACGGCCTCCGACAGGAGCTGGCGGTTAGCCCGGCCATAGTTGGTGGCGGCGGCCATCCCGCCGAGATACGCGCGCCCCTCGGGCGAGTCCACCGGCACACACGCGAGCTGTCGGTCGGGCACGTGGATGCCGTACCGCGGCATGGCCTGACCCATCGCCTTCACATGGTCGGTGCACACCTGGTGGCCCAGGCCCCGGGACCCACAGTGGATCATCACGCACACCTGGCCTGGCCACAGCCCGAAGGCCGCGGCTGCCCGTTCGTCGAGGATGGAGTCGACCGCCTGGACCTCCAGGAAATGGTTCCCGGAGCCCAGGCTGCCCACCTGGCCCAGCCCTCGGGCCCGGGCGTGCCGGCTCACCTGGTCGGGGTCGGCATCGGCGAGCGCCCCGCGATCCTCGCACCGGTCGAGATCGCGCTCGGTCCCGAAGCCCCGCCGCACGGCGAACCCCGCGCCGTCCACCATCAAGCCGGTGAGCTCGCGTTCGGACTTCATCGTCCACATCCCGCCCTTGCCCCCGCCCTTGGGAACCCGGGCGTCCAGGGCGTCCATCAGCCGGTCGAGCTTCGGCGCCACTTCCCCGCGCTCCCGGCTGGAGATGAGGAGCCGGACGCCGCAGGAGATGTCGAACCCCACGCCGCCGGGGGAGACGACCCCGCCCCGCTCCACGTCGGTCGCCGCGACGGCGCCGATGGGGAACCCGTAGCCGAGGTGGATGTCGGGCATGGCGTAGGAGGCCTCGGCGATGCCGGGCAGGGACGCCACGTTTACCACCTGCTCCAACGACCGGTCGTTCAGGACGTCGGGGAGCAGCTTCTCGGACGCGAACACGACGCCTGGGACCCGCATGGATCCCGAACGTGGGATGCGCCACCGGTTCGGTCCGTCAGGAATGAGCTCGAAGCGACCGTCACCGGTCCGGGTGGTGGGCTCCGTGGCCGTCGGCCCTCCTTTCCGACCAGCGCACTTCTGACCAGCCCCACTCCCTCGACGCTAGCAGGTCCGGCGCCCGGCTCCTCCCCGCAAGAGCAAGGATCCCTCTCTAGCCCGGGCGGAGGTCGACGACGAGCCGGCCTTCCTCCTCCAGCACATCGGTGCCGAGAGCCTCGCACCCCTCCCGGAACCGACGTCGGATCCAGGCCGCATCCTCGCCGTGGGCGGCGCGCGTGTGGCAATAGTCGAGCTTCAACGGGAGCGCCTCCAGCCGGACCGGGGCCCGTTCGTCGATGCTCACGAAGAACAATAGGCCGAGGTCGTTCCGGAGCACCGGGTCGACCATGTAGTCGTCCACGAAGTCGCCCAGGTCGAACAGGACGCCGTCGGCGACTCCGTGGAAGACGTGCGCGGAGTGGCCCGATACGAGCGTCGCCCCGGCCCCCCGGAGCGCCTTTGCCGCGTCGCGGACGTGGTGGACCGGCTCCGCCGTCATGTTCGGGCCCCAATGGGCCGTGATCAGCACGGCGTCGGAGCCGTCGGCGGTTGCTCCCACGGTCTCGCTGAGCCATGCGGGGGTCCCGTGGGGCAGGTCGGCGAAGGCGACGCCGGGCCGGTCGGGGGTGGCCGCGAAGTCCTCCGGGTGGTCCGTAACGGCGAGGACGCCGAGCCGGACCCCGTCCGACTCGAGGACGGCCGGTTCTCGTGCCCGCTCCACATCTGGCCCGGCGCCCACCCACGCGATCCCCGCTCGTTCCAGATGGTCGAACGTGTCGAGGAGCGCCTGCTCACCGAAGTCGAGCGCGTGGTTGTTGGCAAGCGATACGCAGTCCACTCCGAGCGTGACCAGGACCTCGGTGGCGACCGGCGGTGCCCGGAAGAAGAACGGCTTGCCCGGCGCCGGCCACGGCTCCCCCCGCTCCGAGATGCAGCACTCGAGGTTCAGCACGAACAGGTCCGCGGCACGGGCCGCCGCGACCACCTCGTCGGAGAACAGGGCGCCCGGCCCGGCGCGCTCGAGGGTGTCCGCGACCCCACGCCCGAGCATCGTGTCGCCGGCCAGCGCGAGCGTGACGGTGCTCACCGGCCTCCCGCCGCCAGGGCACCGGCCTCCGCCACCTGCTTCGCGATGCCGGTCATGACGAGGTCGGTGAAGACGTCCACGTCGGCTTGCGAGGCCGGATCGCCCGTCGGTTCGATGGGCTCGCCGAACGAGAGGGCCACGGCGGGCCGAAGCGGACGCCGGAGCGTGAGGCCGCTCCTCGGCCACCGGGCCTGCGTTCCCCAGATGCCAACCGGGACGACGGGTGCCGCCGTGGCCAGGGCGATGCGAGCCACACCGGTCCGGCCCCGCATCAGCGAGGTCTCCGGCCGGGGGTTCACCCTTCCCTCGGGGAAGATGCCGGCGATGGCGCCGGACCGCACGGTGGCCACGGCCTCGTCCACCGCGCCAGCGTCGCCCTCGCCTCTGCGGATGGGGATCTGCCGGAAGATCCGGAGCCAGAACCCGTGGAACCGGCGCTCGAAGAACTCGGCGGCCACGAGGTACCTGGTCGTCCGGCCCCGCTCGGACCCCACCACGTAGCCCAGGAAGATGCCGTCGAGGGCGCTCAGGTGGTTGGCGGCAAGGACGGACGGGCCGTGTCTGGGGACCCGTTCTACACCGGTACATCGAAGCCGGAACAGCAGCCGGAGCGGCGGCCCCAGGACGGCCAGGGCGAGTCGCCACCACAGGTCAAGCTCCGACGTGGCGCGCGCCCCCACGCGGCGGATGCTACCCGCAGCGTGGGGCGCCCGCCGCTACTCGGTCCCGGTCTTCGAAAGCTCCAGCACCCGCCGGGCCGTCTCCAGGAACACCACCTCGGGGATCTCGATCTCGCGATCACCGTCGAGGATCACGTAGGTTCCGCGCTCGCCGTTCCCGACCGGCGTGGCCACCCGCTCGCTCCACGTGTACGCGGCCTCGCCGTGCTGGGACAGGTCCAGGCCGACCTCCTCATCCTCCTCGGCGGCGCGCACGCCCACCACCGCGTCGGTGACCTTGAGGATGAGCCAGGTGGCGACGAACGAGAACGCCACCGTGACGATCACCGCCACCCCCTGCCGGCCGAGCTGGGCGAGCCCTCCGGCCGCCCCTGCCGGGTTGATCGCCAGGCTGGCGAACACCCCGGTGAGCAGGGCGCCGATGATGCCGCCCGCCATGTGCACGCCCACGACGTCGAGCGAGTCGTCGTAGCCGAGCCGCGACTTCAGCCCGACCGCCACGTAGCACACGGCTCCGGCCGCGAACCCGATGGCGAGCGCGGCCCACGGTCCCACGTATCCCGACGCCGGGGTGATGGCAACCAGTCCGGCCACCGCGCCCGTCGCCGCCCCGATCGTGGTGGCCTTGCCGTGCCGGAGCCGTTCGGGGATCAGCCACCCGAGCACCGCCGCCGCGGCGCCGAGATGCGTAGCCACGAAGGCGCTGCTGGCGAGGCCGCCCGCGGCCAGGGCGCTGCCCGCGTTGAACCCAAACCACCCGAACCACAGGATGCCGGCGCCCAGGATGACCATGGGCCCGTTGTGCGGAACGAACGGCTTCGATCCGTACCCTCGGCGCTTGCCGAGGTACAGGCACGCGGCCAGCGCCGCGACCCCGGCGTTGATGTGCACCACGGTGCCCCCGGCGAAGTCGATGGCCCCCACCCCGTTCGCGCCGAGGAAGCCGCCGCCCCACACCCAGTGGGCGAGCGGCGCGTACACCACCACCGACCACAGACCCAGGAACATCAGGTATCCGGAGAACTTCATCCGCTCGGCGAACGCCCCCGTGATGAGGGCCGGCGTGATGATGGCGAACATCAGCTGGAACGCCATGAAGGCCGAGGCCGGCACGGTGGGAGCGAGGTCGCTCGGCTCGGCGCCCACCCCCCGAAGGCCCAGGAAGTCCAGGCCCCCGATGACCAGCCCGCGGTCCGGCCCGAACGCGATGGTGTAGCCCACCACCACCCACACCACCGACACGAGCGCCAGGGCCACGAACGACTGCATCACGATCCCCAGCACGTTCTTGGCCCGGACCAACCCGCCGTAGAACAGGGCGAGGCCGGGCGTCATGAACATCACCAGGGCCGTGGACGCCAGCACCCACGCGGTATCGCCGGAGTCGATCGGCACGACACACCTCCTCATGACCGGTTCCCCGCGGTTATAGGGCATGGGTGTTTCGCCGCAATATCCGGCGTGTTTCGAGTGCGTTAACGATGGCCGGCCCGCGCCTGGGCCCCACCTATACTTGGTCACCATGGATCCCGGGCACCTCCAGCGGATCGCCGCGCGCCGCTACGAGGAGTTCGTCGAGGCCCTGCGGGCGATGGTCGATATCGATTGCGGCTCATTCACGCCGGAGGGCGTGAACGCGATCGCCGAGATATGCCTGGCCCGGTTCGAGGCCGGCGGGTGGAAGGCCGAGCGCATCCCGCACGTGCCCGCGGAGGGCGAGCCTCGTCTCGGCGACCTCGTCATCGGGCGCCTTGAGGGGAGCGGCGGCCCGCGCGTGTTGATGATCGGCCACACGGACACAGTGTTCGACCCGGGGACCGCGGCGGAGCGACCGTTTCGGATCGAGGCCCACCGGGCCCTCGGCCCCGGGGTCTCCGACATGAAAGGCGGGCTCCTCACCGGGTTCTTTGCCGTCGAGGTCCTCCAGGAGGCCGGGTTCGACGGGTTCGGCTCCATCACCTACGTCTGCAACCCCGATGAGGAGATCGGCTCGCCCTTCTCGCGGGCGCACATCGGGCGGGCGGCGAAGGAGGCGGACGTCGCGCTGGTCTTGGAGGGCGCGAGGGAGAACGGCGACGTGGTTTCGTCCCGAAAGGGCGTGACCGACTACCGGATCGAGATCCTGGGCCGGTCGGCGCACGCCGGGGTCGAGCCGGAGCGCGGCCGGAGCGCCATCCTCGAAGCCGCCCACAAGGTGATCGCGATGCACGCGCTGAACGACCGGTGGCCGGGCGTGACGGTGAACGCCGGCGTCGTCCAGGGGGGCACGCGCCCGAACGTCGTCCCCGAACGCTGTGAGCTCCACGTCGACGTCCGATCGCCCGAGGAGGAGACCCTGGCCGCCGCGGAGGCCGAGGTCGAGCGGATCGCCGGCACCCACACCGTCACCGACGTCTCGGCCGTCGTGACCGGCGGCAAGTGGCACCGGCCCATGGAGAAGGGACCGGGTGGAGCGAGGCTCGCAGCGCTCGCGGTGGAGGTGGCGAGGGAGCTCGGCTTCGAGCTCCGGGACGCGGCCACCGGCGGGGCCTCCGACGCGAACACTACCTCCGCCGCCGGCGTCCCCACGCTGGACGGCCTGGGCCCCGTGGGCGGGGACGACCACGCCCCCCGGGAGTGGATCGACCTCACCAGCGTGGTTCCTCGAATCTCGCTGCTCGCCGGGATACTCTCCAGGCTCAGCGCACTTCCCTAGGGGGCTCCACCGATGGACATCACCACCGTCCGGTTCGAGAAGCCGGAGGAGCTGAACTTCATCCTCGGCCAGTCGCACTTCATCAAGACGGTGGAGGACCTCCACGAGGCGGTGGTGCAATCCTCGCCCACCATCAAGTTCGGCATCGCGTTCTGCGAGTCGAGTGGCCCCAGGCTGGTCCGGTGGAGCGGGAACGACCAGGAGCTGATCGACCTCGCGGTGAAGAACGCGCGTGCCATCGGGGCCGGCCACTCGTTCGTGATCCTGCTTCGGGAGGGCTTCCCCATCAACGTCCTGAACGCCGTGAAGATGGTGCCCGAGGTGTGCCGCATCTACTGTGCCACCGCGAACCCGATCGAGGTCGTGGTGGGGGAGACCGAGCAAGGTCGGGCCATCCTGGGCGTGGTCGACGGCGGGTCGCCTTTGGGCGTGGAGGACGAGGAGGACATCGCCGAGCGGAAGGCCATGCTGCGCCGGTTCGGTTACAAGCTGTGAGCCAGATCCCTCTGTCGCCGGAGTTCATGCGAGGCCCCGAGGAGTCCGAGGCCACCTACCGCCACCTGGCCGAGGGCATCCCAGCCATCCTGTACGTCGACGCCAACGACGACCTCAGCACCAACCTCTACACGAGCCCCCAGATCGAGCGGATCCTGGGGTTCACCGCCGAGGAGTGGCGGGCCAACCCCGCGCTGTGGCTGCTCCGCGTCCACGAGGACGACCGCGAGCGGGTCCTCGAGGAGACCCGGCGGTGCAGCGAGACCGGCGAGCCCTTTCACGAGGTGTACCGGATGATCGCTGCGGATGGAAGGGTGGTGTGGCTGCGCGACGACGCGGTGCTCGTTCGAAACGAGGACGGCGAGCCGATGTTCTGGCGCGGCATCATGCTCGACATCACCGAGCAGAAACGGGCCGAGGAGAAGCTGAAGCGAAGCCTGGAGGTCGTCCGGCGCTCGACGGCGGAGCGGAGGGCGTTGCTGGTTCGATTGGAGGAGGCGCAGGAGGAGGAGCGCCGCCGGATCGCAGCCGACATCCACGACGACTCCATCCAGGTGATCACGGCCGCGGACCTCCGCCTGTCGGCGCTGAAGCGGATGGTGCACGATCCCGAGCTGCTGCGCGAGGTCGAGCAGATCCACGAGACGTTGGGGCTGGCGGCGGGTCGTCTCCGTCAGCTCCTGTTCGAGCTCCGCCCCCCGGCCCTTGACCAGGAGGGGCTGGCAGCGGCGATCCGCACGTACCTGTCCGACCGGGACCCCGGGCTCGAGTTCACGGTGGACGACCGGCTTCAGGATGAGCCGACTGCCGAGATCCGCACCATCTTGTTTCGCATCGCCCAGGAGGCGGTGTCCAACGCCTTGAAGCATGCCGGGGCCGGCCGCCTCGACGTGCTGGTGGCTTCGGAGGATCGCGGGATCAAGCTCCGGGTGGCCGACGACGGACGGGGGTTCGAGGCCGGCGGCCTGGCCAACCCGGCGCCGGGGCATATCGGGCTCCCCACCATGGTGGAGCGGGCCGAGCTGGCCGGGGGGTGGTGCCGGGTCGACAGCAGGCCCGGTGGGGGGACGACCGTGGAGCTGTGGATCCCCCTCGCCGAGGCTGAGCCCATCACGGGCGAACCCCTCGTGTAGCGGGACCGTCACTCGCGGGTGGTCACCTTGGACGCCCGGGTGTAGACGCCGGGCGTGCGGCCGACGGCCGCGGCGAGCTTCCACGCGAGGAGTTGGACGGGGACGATCGCGACCGCCGACATCAGGGCTCGGTCCTGGTACCCGGTGGCGAGGGCGTGGGCGCCCTTCGGCGCCTCGCCGTCGGGCGTGACCACGAGGACCGCGGCCTCCGCCTCCACCAGGTCGGCCACCAGGCCGAGGTCCAGGCGCCGGGTCTCCGGCTCGGTGGCCAGCACGACCGCGGCCATCCCCGCGCCGGCCAGCTCGAGCGGGCCGTGGCGGAACGCTCCAGACTCGAAGGACTCGGCCATCACCCCGCACTCCTTCAGGATGAGCGCGCCCATCTCGGCTGCAGCCCGTGCCGGGCCACGGCCGAGCACCACGGTCACGTCTTTGCCGCCGAGCAGCTCCGCCAGCTCGGCGGCGCCGGCCTCCGGATCGTCCAGGAGCCGCTCCACCGCCTGGGCGGCGCCCTCGGCGGCCGTCCGCGTTCGATCGACGGCGGTGTCGACGCTGTCGCCGGCCAGCAGGCGGGCCACCCCGGCGAGCTGCGCCATGGCCGCGACGAAGGTCATGGTGGACGGGCCGGTCTCGGGGCCGGCCCCGGTATCGAGCGTGATATCGGCCCGCTTGGCCAGGTCGTTGGCGAGACCGTTCGTGACGGACACGACGACCGGCCGGGCCCGCTGTTTCGCCAGTTCCGCGGCCAGCTTGACGATCTCGACGCTCTCGCCCGACTGGCTCACCACCACGAGCAGGGTTTGGGGCCCGAGGATAGGACGGCGGAAGTGCAGGAGCTCCGCGGTGTCGACCAGGATCGCCGGGACCCCCCGCCCCGCGAGGTCGTTCACAGCCGGGTAGCAGGCGTCGTACGAGCTTCCCATCCCGGTGAACACCAGGGTTCGGGCGGAGGTCCCCGCCTCCCGGATCTGCTCCAGGGCGGGCCGCTGGTCGAGCAGTCCCGCCGCGGCCCGGCGGAGGGACTCCGGCTGGGCGGCGATCTCGGCCAGGAATGGGTCAGGAAAGTTTCCCAACGATCTCATGGGGCAAGTGTAAGCGCCGTCACACGCAGCCAACGCTCTTCGTCTTCACGTCCTCGAATCCGGCCGGCTGGCGGCGCGCCGTCACCCACTCCCAGGAGTACCTGGCCCGTAGAAGCGTGATTTCAAGGATCCCGAACGCATCGTCCTGGGCGGCGGCCAGGTTCAAGGGCTTCTTCCCCGCTTGCAGCGCGTACTTGCTCGCGCCGCCCGTCCCGACGACGAACTGGCGGATCCCCCGGCCCGGATCGGCGGTCCCCTCCGGATCCTGCGGCTTCCACCGCTGGTAGTTGTGCGAGTGGCCGTTCAGGACGACGTCGGCGTGGGCGTCGTAGAGCAACTCCCACAGCGGCTTCACCGCCGCCGCCGCCCCGCTCGGGCTGGTGAACGAGAACAGCGGGTGGTGCCAGAAAGCGAGCGTGCACGGGTAGTCGGCGTCGGAGTGGGCCTCCAGATCCTGCTTCAGCCACTCGTACATCCGGTTCCCCAGCCCTGGGTTGCTCAGGTCCGATGCCGGGCCGCACCCGCCGTCCGCGAAGCACAGCATCGACGGCATCGCGATGAGGTGCCAGCACACGCCCTGCCCCGGCGTGCAATCCGGCGGGAGGTCGAAGCTGTAGTACCCGAGGCCGTCCGGTCCTTTCACCCGGTCGCCGAAGTAGCGGAAGTACCCGCGGGGCGTGGAGCTCGGGTCCTGCCGGTACTCGTGGTTGCCCGGCACAGGGCTCGTCTTGCCGAGCACCCGGCCCCACGTGGGGTCGTAGTAGGTGGTAAAGGCGCTATAGCTCCCGGTGTTGTACTGATCGTCCCCGAGGGGTAGGACCCGAGTCAGACCGGTCCCCACGACCAGGTCGGCTGTGTCGTCGTACTGGCAGTGGTCGGGGTTGGTGTCCGGGTAGGGATCGCTCGGGCAGACGATGTCGCCAGCCGCCCCGATCACGTAGGTCGAGGCGGACGTCGAGCTCGCTGTCCCGCCCCCACCCCCGACCGGCTTCCCGGGCAGAGCACCCTCGGACACGACCAGGATGAACGCGACAGAGGCGAGGGCGGCCATCTTCCTCACTGTTGTGCCTATCTCCGAGTACCGGCTACGTGAACCGGAGCTTCGTCACGAACGCGTCGCGGTCGCCCCGGTTGACCTGGCCCTCGAAGGTGCCGTGGGTCTCACCTGCCACGTAGGCGGCCGCGGCCGTGACCGACATGGCCAGACCCGCATCGAAGTCGTTCGTTCCGAACTGGGTGGTCCACAGGTGCGCGCCCAGCCGGTTGTACTTCGTCAGGAACGCATCGGTCTCCCCGATCAGGACCTGGTCGGGGAACTGCCCGTCGGTCGCCCCCGCGACGAAGATCCCGCTTGCCGCCACCCCCATCCCGCGAACGTCGTCCGTGCCGGGCGATCCGAACTGCCTCGTCCAGACCTCCACCCCGCGGTAGGTGAGGCGGCGGAGGAACCCGTCGACCCCCCCGGCGGACGACTGCCCCTCGAAGGTCCCGTCTGTGGAACCGGCCACCACCACCCCGGCATCGCCCGCCGTGATCCCGCGGATCTCCTCGTTCCCCGGCGTGCCGACCTGAGCGACCCACCACTTCCGCCCGTTGGTCCGGTAGGCCCGAACGATCCCATCCGTGACGCCCCCGCCGGTCTCCCCCAATGTGGTCTCGGTCGAGCCCGCTACGTACACGCCCTGATCATCCACGGCGACCGCATGGACCAGGTCGTCGTACAACCCCCCCGCCTGGCGGGTCCACAGCGGGTCGCCCTTCCGGCTGTACTTCTGGACGAACCCGTCGAGCCCTCCCCAGTCCACCTCACCCAGCCGTCCCTGTGTCGTCCCGGCCACGTAGATCCCGGTGCCGTCGACCGCGACGGCGGTGGCCAGGTCGTCACCGCGGGTCCCGAACTGATCGGTCCACAGCACATCGCCCCGGAGGTCGAACGCCCGGACGAAGGCGTCGACGCCCCCCCGGCGCTTCTGTGCGTGGAGGGCCTGGTCGGTGGACCCGACGACGTACACCGCGTTCGCGGTCGCCGCGACCGACAGCGCCCGGTCGATGCCCGCCGTGCCGAACTCATCCGTCCACCGCTCTCGCCCCGCTGGGTCGTATGCGCGGACGAACGCGTCGGTGATCTGCCGGAAGTCCTCGCCCGGGAGGGCCAGGTTCGTGGACCCGACGGCGTACACGCGGTCCGACCTGGCGTCGAGGCCGAGGGCCAAGTCGTAGCGACGCGTGCCGAACATCTGCGTCCACTCCGGCTCCGGCGCCGGCGTGACCGAGCCGCAGCCGACGTGAGCGACCAGGCAGTCCGCGACCAGTTGATCCAGCCTGGCCTGCTGCCACGTGTTCCAGAAGTCGGCGTGCAGCGTGTAGTAGGGACCGCTCGACAGGGTCATACCGACCGAGCCGTCGGGGTTCAGCGGGTTCATGATCCCGAAGTGCACCCGCTCGCTCACCCTGGGCAGGACGTGTGGGTAGCCCGCCGGGCACTGGCCGGCGACCGGATAGACGACGTCGGTGGGTCCGAGGCCGGTGCCGTTCCAACAGTTCGGGAGGTCGACCACACCGACCACCCCGTCCACGAACCGGTACTGGGACCATGGGGTGCAGTCGTAGGGGGCGTCCATCTTTGGGGTCTTCACCTCGTTGGTCGCCCCGCAGTACCAGAACACGTGGGGGTTCTCGGCCGGCGAGGCCGCCGCGCGGTTCCCGCCCACGAACTTCAGGTCCGGTGGGATGGTCTCGACGGTGCCGGGCACGCCGAGGTAGTACACGCGCATCACCGAAGGCTCGATGGGGACGCCGCCGAGGTACGCGGTCGGCGTCCAGTACCCGGCCGTGTCGCTGGGGATCCGGCACGTCGTGGTCGCGGCCAGCATGGACGCCGTCGTGGACCCGGCGTTCACCGACTCGTTCCCGAAGAAGTCGTGCATGTGGGACGCGCCGGGCTGGCCGGGGAGGACGATGGGGTCGTCGGTCAGCGAGTGGGAGTAGCGGCACCGGACCCAGAAATTCCCGGTGAGCGCGGTCTGGGCGCTCGCCGGCGGGGCCGCGAGGGCCGGGACCAGCACGAAGGATGCGATCAGGACCCGCCGGACCGCACGGGACGCCTTGCTCGAGAAGATGTGCCGCGCCTTCCTCATGTCACATCGATGGTGGCCAGCATAGAGAAGGGCTCCACGGTGGCAAGCATCCTTGTCCCCGATCGGGGGAGGCTCGATCCCAACGATGGTCCAACCCCGCCGTACGCTGCTTCGGTGCCGATATTCACCTAGAGGTTCCTAGATTGGAGGAAGGCGACATGCTATCTCGTGCTCGCTGGTCGGGCCGAACGTGGTGACCTTGCTGATCGGAGCGCTCATCCTCGGGGGGTTCCCGGGCCCCGCGCTCGCGAGCCCAATGTGAAAGTGGTCTCGATCATCACAGGGCCTTCCCGGGTAGCTCATCCCTTCACACCGAACGACATCCCTAGCGGCTTTGTTGACACGGGGTCGGCGTCGCCGACGACCGGAAGCAAGGGCTCCGGGTCCACCGGCGTCCGGAAGAAGATCGGGACGATCACGAACCACCCCGCAAGCAGCAGCGACCACCGAAGGGCGGCCGGCGGGCCGCGGCCGTGAAGGGCGCAACGGCAAGCGGCAAGGCCGGCGACATGCCCGGGTACTCGAGGACGAAGTAGGCCCGGAGGTTCGCCGTCGCGACGGCCAGGCACACGTCGACCACCATCGCCGGAGCCCGCTGGAGCCGCCGGGCAAAAACGTCGGACCCACGTTGGTCAACCGTAGAAGAACCGTTCCGGCATCCCGCGGGGAGCGGCGGGCGCCCCCCCGAACACTCGAGGCTCTGGCCTTGACCGAGGCTAATTCTTGCCGCGGTGTGCAGCGGCGAGAGGCGTACCGCAGGTGATGTTCAGGACCGCAGGTCCTTCGCGCCCTGCTCCATCCGGTCGCCGGCCTGCTCCATCTTGCGTCCGGCGTGCTCAACGACATCGCTGATCTTGGCGGCCGCGCCCGACGCCCGGTCGGTTCCTTCTGACGCCACCTCGTCCATCCGGCCGCGCATCCGGTCCGTCCACGGCCTGATCCGGTCGAACGCCCCCGTGCTGGTGCCTACGGCGTAGATGGCGCCGGCCGCGGCGAGCAGCCGGAACAAACGGTACCGCCGCTTCCTCGGCTCGTTGACCGTGAACTGGGCCTTGTCCAGCAGGTCGAGCACGCGCTGGCGTTCGGAGCGGCTCTCGGACAGCTCATCCCGGAGCAGCCGGTTCTCCGTCTTCAGCTCCCGGTTCTCGGCCTCCGTGCGCTCGGCCTTGAGGTCCGCCATGCGCTGCATGGCACCAGCGCGCACGCGCTCCACCCTGTTGGTGAAGTTCATGAGTTGCCTCCTTCCAGACGCCTCGTTCTAGAGAGTAGCTACCCAGGTGGTCCCGGTTCAATCCCCTCCCACGGGTCGTAGTCGACTTCCAGCGCCTCCTGCTTCGGTCGCTCGGCGACCGGCACGTTGCGGAGGTTCAGCCTGATCCGATTCCACGTCGTGTGCCGACCCCGCATCGAATCCACCAGGACGTCGGCCGGGGCCAGGTACGACCAGACGTCGGGGTGCCGAGCCCGCCACCGCTCCAGACCCTCCATCGCCTCCTCCTCGGTAGCCGCCCGGGCGATCTCGATGAGCGGCATGGTCGTCCGCCGCCGGCCCGTCGGTCCCGAGGTCTTGCCCGGTGCGGGAGGCGGCACGTCCCCCACTCGCGCCGGCCCGATCGAGCTCCGGCGCCGCTTCGACGGCTGCACCCGGGGAGGCTCACCGGGCTGCTTGGCGAAGTGGGGCGGCCACGGCGCGTCGCCGAACCCGGCTGCCTCGTGCTCCGCCGAGAGCTCCAAGAGGGGCTCGATGGAGCCGGCGGCCTCATCGATGCCTTCGGACGGGTCGCCGATCGCAGCGAAGCGCTCCGGGACGCTGTCGATGGTGAACGCCCCCGGGTCGCAGTCGGGCACCTCTTCCCACCGGAGCGGGGCCGACACCCGGGCGTCCGGAGTCGGGCGAACCGAGTACGCCGACGCGACCGTCCGGTCCTTCGCGTTCTGGTTGTAGTCCACGAAGACGCCGTGCCGTTCCTCCTTCCACCACCTGCTGGTGGCCAGGTCCGGCGCCTGTCGTTCCACCTCGCGGGCCAGCGCCAGGGCCGCCCGGCGGACCTCGGGGAACGTCCAGCGTCGCTCGATCCGGCAGTAGACGTGGAAGCCCCGCGAGCCGGATGTCTTCGGCCAACCGACCAGGCCGAACCCCTCGAGCACCTCCCTCGTCACCAGGGCGACGTCACGGATCTGGGACCAGTCAATGCCCGGCACGGGATCGAGGTCCACCCGAAGCTCGTCGGGGTGGTCGAGGTCATCGGCCCGCACGGGGTGCGGGTTGAGGTCGATGCAGCCGAGGTTCACGATCCAGGCGAGCTGGGCCGCGTCTCGGACCACGATCTCGTGGGCGGTCCGCCCGGACGGGAAGCTCAGCTCGACGGTCTCGATCCACTCGGGCTTCGATGCCGGGGCCCGCTTCTGGAAGAAGAACTCGCCCTCGGCTCCGTTCACGAACCTCTTCAGGGCCATGGGCCGGCCGGTCACACCGCGGAGCGCGCCGTCCGCGACGGCCACGTAGAACCGGATGAGGTCGAGCTTCGTGTGCCCGGTGCGCGGGAAGAAGACCTTGTCCGGGTTCGTGATGGTCACCTCCCGCTCCGCGACTTCCAGGACTTCCTTGCGGCTGGGCATGGCCGAAACCATACGGGTGTACCGGCTATGATGCGGCCGGGAGGTTCACGACATTCCCGGAGCGTGCCGACTCGCGAGACGCTTCCAGTACCTCGATCGTGAGCACGGCGTCGGCGGGATCCACCGGCGGAGGTGCTCCCGCGCGGATCGCTTCCACGACCCCTTCGTAGAAGCGGGGGTACGCGCCCCGCTCGGTCTCGACGGGCGTGACCTCCTCGCCGGCGACGAGGAGCCCCCATCGCTCCTTCGGCTCGCGCCCATAGTCCGGATGCCCTGGCCGGATCCCCGCGACGAGCTGGTCCTCCTGCCCATCGATCCCCTGCTTCTCGAACGCGCCGGCCGTCCCCAGCACCCGAAACCGTGGACCCAGGGAGCCCGATACCAGGCTGGTCCACAGGTGGCTTCGGACGTCCCCCCGATGCGCGAGCGCGATGAACACGTCGTCGTCCACCTCCGCGCCGGGCCGGCGCCGCCCGACCTCGGCGTACACGTGCGTGGGCGCACCGAAGAGCAGGTTCGCCTGATCCACCAGATGGCTGCCGAGGTCGAAGAGCACACCCCCCGCCTCCTCCGGATCGCCTCGCTCCCGCCACGCTTCCCCACGCAGCTCCGGACGCCATCGCTCGTATCGGGACTCGAACCGGAACGGTTGGCCCAGCGCGCCTTCAGCGATCAGCCGCCGGAGTGTGAGGAAGTCGCCGTCGAGGCGGCGATTCTGGAACACGGTCAGCACGAGGCCCCGGTCGGCGGCCGCCGACGCGATCCGTCGCGCATCGGCGGAGGTCGGCGCGAACGGCTTGTCCACCACGACGTGCAGGCCGACATCGAGAGCGGCCAGCGCCACCGGGACGTGTGCCCGGTTCGGCGCCGCCACCACCACCAGGTCGTGGGCCTCGGCGTCGATCCACAGCTCCTCGACGCTCGGGTGGATCCGCACGCCGGGGTGCGCTGCCTTCGCCTGCGCCGTCCGCTCCGGGTTCGCGGTCACGACCGATACGAGCTCGAGGTCGCGGCTGGCCGCGATCAGCGGGGCGTGGAACACCGAGCCGGCCAGGCCGTATCCGACGATGGCCACGCCGATCCTGTCGGTGGATGCAGGCATCGAGCCCCTCGAGGCCGCCGGACTTCGGACGTCGGTACCGGCCGGCAGCGCGAACTGTAGCAGGTCGATCCGATTCGAAACGAATAGGATCGGCCGTCCGGCTGCAAAGGGAGGGTGACGTGAGCGACCTTCGGTGGGGTGTCCTCTCCACGGCCAGGATCGCCGTGGACAAGGTCATCCCCGGCATGAAGGAGGCCGAGCGGTGCGAGGTGGTGGCGATCGCGTCGCGCGACGCCGACCGGGCCCGGGCGGTGGCCGACAAGTTGGCCATCCCGAAAGCGCACGGTTCGTACGAGGCCCTGCTCTCGGACCGCAACGTCGACGCGGTCTATATCCCCCTGCCGAACCACCTGCACGCCGAGTGGACCATCGCCGCGGCTCGGGCCGGCAAGCACGTCCTGTGCGAGAAGCCGCTCGCGCTCAGCGCGGCCGACGCGCAACACATGGTGGACGTCTGCGCCACCGAGGGCGTGCGGCTCATGGAGGCCTTCATGTACCGCCTTCATCCATCGTGGGTGGCCGTGCGAAAGCTGGTGGCGTCCGGTCGTATCGGCCCGCTGTGCACGGTGCAGAGCTGGTTCTCGTTCTACAACGACGACCCCGAGAACATCCGCAACATCCGGGAGTACGGCGGTGGAGCCTTGCTCGACATCGGCTGCTACTCGGTGAACGTGTCGCGCATGCTGTTCGACGGTGAGCCCGCGCGGGTCGCGGCATCGGTAACTCGCGATCCGGCGACCGGCGTCGACGTGCTGACCACAGCCATCCTCGAGTTCGAGGACGGGGTGGCCACCTTCACCTGCTCCACCCGCGTCGAGCCCGACCAACGGGTTCACGTCTACGGGACCGAGGGCCGGATCTCGATCGGGATCCCGTTCAACATCCCGCCGGACCGCCCCACGGAGGTGTTCGTGACGGCAGGCGGAGATCCGCCCGTCGACCCGCACACCGAGGTGATGACGTTCGAGCCGGCCGAACAGTACGCGATCGAGGCGGAGCGCTTCGCGAGGGCGGTGCTCGACGGCGAGCCGACCCCGATCCCGCCGGATGACGCGGTGGCCAACATGCGGGTGATCGAGAGGGTCTTCCGGGCCGGCGAACCCGGCCGAGCCCGGTCGCCGCTTCACCGCTACGGACGCGCGGAACCCTCGAAGTAGCGGAGCGCGAGCGCCCAAGCCCCCTTCCCGCAGGTGGAGCCCATCCTGCGGCCAGTGAAGTCGTCCACGGAAGGGTGGATGCCGCCGTAGATGCGGGAGATGCCGGCCTGGTCCGCCGCGTCGTAATACGTCGCCCACTGGAGCGCCACATCGCGGCTCGGTCCGCTCTCGAACCCAAGCGAGCCTCTGGGCACGACCCACTCGAACATCCCACCGGGGAAGTACGGACTGCCCGTGAACGCCGTAAGCACCTCGGCGGCTGCCCGGCTGAACGTGCTGTGTCCCGACACGTAGCCGGCGAAGGCCGGGGTCACGAAGCTCGGTCGCTGGTAGGGGACCCAATCGACCGCGAGGATCCAGCCGACCCCGCTCGTCTCTGTGGTCGGGTCATCGGGGTTCCCGCGCCAGGCTCGGATGGCGATCTCCCCGACGTGGTCGGCCAGCTCCTCGTGACGCTCGCCCGGCGCGCTCGACCCTCGTGTGATCACTTCGACGAGACCCGGGACGAGGGGGAGGCCGTCCGGGTCGTAGGAACGACCGCTCGGATCGCTCGACTGGCCCTTGGCCCCCATGTACCGGATCATCGAGATCGGTCGCGCGGAGTCGTAAAAGCTCTTGACGCCCCATGCGGCCACCGCAGCGTCGTGCACCGCCCCGTTGAGGGCGAAGTAGAGCTTCACGTCCCACTCCAGACGATCGACCCGGGTACCGGCCCCACCGATCTGCATCGGAAAGTCGAACGAGTCCGATACCCTGTTCGCGATCGTGTTCCAGTGCCCGGGGGGCGTCTCCGAGTCAGGCCCGTCGGCCCAGAACTCTGCGACGGCCCGCCCGAAATCACCTAGCAGGACACGGTTGGGCGCGTAGGGCTCTTCGGTCGCCGGGTTCTCGTCATGCCCGTTGCCGTCGTTGGTCCCGAGTGGATTGTCGCCGAAGGCGCCGGGCCCGATGTCGATGACGACGCCGTCGCTCGGGTCGAGCTCGTTGCTGGTCCGGATGTTATCGATCGCCTCCTGTTTGAAATCCGCGTCGGTGGCCGGGTCGCCGAGGCGGGGAGCAGGGCCCGGATCGATCGGCAGGCCGTCGGGCGAGGCGGGAAGGGCGAACCCGGCAACGTGACCCCAGTGCGGTCCGATGAACCGCTGCACGTTCCCCGGGACCGGCAGGCCGTTCTGGGCGATGATCTGGGAGAGGGCCAGCGGCTGCCAGCGGCTGGGGTCGCGCATGTCCGCTCCCGGATCGGACACGACCATGGGTGGGTTGACCGGCTTGTAGTCCGAGTCGACGTATCGCTGCCGCTCGAGCGAACCGTCGTCCCGCCCGAAATCGATCACCGCCGCGGCGATGCGGTTCCCCAGCGCCGCGGGCGAATCGCCGTCGGTGCTCATGTAGTCGATCCGGTAGCACAGCGACTCCATGGTGGAGACGAGCTCGTCGAAGGTCTCCTGGAGCCCGGCCGCCCGTGAGTACCGATACAGCAGGACCCGGTAGGCGGCGTAGCTGATCGCCGTCTCCCGGGCCGCTTGCACGTCGTTCGCCTCGTGCTTCTCGTCGACGAAGTACCCGTCGGCCTCCGGATCGTAGGCGGCCCAGGCGTCCCACATGGCGGCCGAGGTGTGGAAGAGGTTCCGGGCGTGCACGGTGGGCGCGGGAACGTCCCGCCGGATGGCGTCGAGCAGCGCCTCGTCCCACACCCGCGCCACCGACCGCCCCTCGAGACCTGCCCGAACGCAGTCGCCCATCAGGTACGGCTCGGAAGTCGTGCAGCCGGGAAGCGCCGCGGCTCCCACCGTCAGCACGGCGGCGATCCACCTCTTCGCGCGGATCATCCGGGCGCCTCCACCTGGAGGATCTGGTCGGCCTCGACGTCGGTGATGATCGTCTCCTGCCCGCCCGGCCACTGCACGATGAGCTTGTTCACCTTCCCAGCGGCTCCGAGGCCGAAGTGACACCGCGGATCCTCCGACGAGAGATAGCTGCTCCCCGCCCGCACCTCGCGGACCAGCTCCCGGCCGTCGGGCAGCACCGCCGTGACCACGGCGCCGGGGTGGAATCCGTCGAGCCCGACCTCCAGCCAGCTGCCCACCGCCCCGGTGTTCTCGAGCAGCACGAGGTTACCGCCGATCGAGTTGATGGCGATGTCGAGATCGCCGTCGTTGTCGTAGTCGGCGGCCGCACTTCCCCTGGCCAGGAGCGGCCCGAGGTCCTGGAGCCCGATCGCTTCGCCGAGGTCCTCGAACCGCCCGAGTGTCCCCTGCGCGGTGAGGTTCCCGAAGGCCTGGACCGCCTCGGCGTCGGCGGAGAGATCCGTGACGGGCACGTCGCCGTTCACGACGACGAGGTCGAGATCGGTATCCAGGTCCAGATCGGCCCAGGAGACACCCCAGCCCGTGGAGCCGGTCAAGCCGACGCCGAGCTCGTTGCGCACATCAGCGAACGCTGGGTCCACGAGATCCGAGCTCTGACCGCGATACGCCGCGTGGACCTGGCCCCGAGCGTTGGTCACGAACAGGTCGGAGCGGCCATCCCCGTCGTAGTCGCCAGAGGCGACGCCCATCCCTGCGTTCGGATCGGCCACGCCGGCCTTGCCCGCAAGCTCCTCGAAGCGGAACCCCAGCCCGGCCGGATCGGCCTCGGCGCCTCCCGGCCACGGGACGTTGTCGTACAGGCGGTTCGGCTTGGTGTCGTTCGCGACATAGAGGTCGAGGTCGCCGTCGCGGTCGAGGTCGGAGAACAGCGCGCCGAGCCCGTACTCGAAGCTGACGACCTCGAGACCGGCGTCCACGCCGACCTCTCGGAAGGTCACCCGGCCCGAATCGGCGGGACCGTTGCTGAGGTACAGGAGATCGCGCACCCCGAGGTATGTGTTGGGGAAGCCCTGTGTGGCGTCCGGGATTCGGTTGTTCACGTCCGCGTAGCCGGCCACGAACAGGTCCGGCCAGCCGTCGCCGTTCACGTCGCCGACGGCGGCCCCGGCATACCAGCCGGAGGCGTCGATCCCGGCGGCATGGGCGCCTTCCGTGAACGTGCCGTCGCCCTCGTTCCAGAGCAGCGCGCCCACCCCGGCCGTCGTCACGTACAGATCGGTCTGGCCGTCGAGATCGAGGTCCGCCGCCACGCACCCCTCGCCCCGGACGGCGAGGGCGGCGCCTGAACCGGCGCTCACGTCCACGAACTCCCCTCCCACGTTGTGGAACAGTGCGCTCCGGGGCAGGCCGCCCTCCTCCTGCCATAGACCGGACTCGGCCTCCGCGAACGAGTTCACCGCAAACAGGTCCAGCCAGCCGTCGCCGTCGTAGTCGAGCCAGCAGATCCCGGCTCCCATCATCGCGGCGGGGTCCGGCGTGACCCCCCATCGGAAGGCGCCATGCCGGAAGTCGAGGCCGACGTCCCGAGCGACGTCGGTGAACGCGAGCCCATTGGAGGACCGGGTGCGCGACGGACCCCCGGTCGCTACTCCTTCAGGCTCGGACGTGCAGGCGGCGGAGACGAGACCGAGGAGAGCGAGGACGCACGCGAGTCGGATCCGGCCATGGGTGCTCAGGAGAGACGTCTCGTCCTCCAGGTGACCACCATCGCCCTCGAGCGAAGCCGTGTCGAGCGTCACCGGGCCCCGAGGAGCAGCTCGAGGGTGAGCTGGTCGAGTCGTTCGTAGGGTTGCCCGCGGTCGGCGAGCGCGTGCCGGTCGAGCTCCAGGCCCCACAGCGCGGCGGCCCGCTCGGCGGAGTACGGACCGAGGTAGGGGGCCATCGAGCCATCGTCGGCGGAGATCCGGGACACTAGACCCTGGATCTCGGGATCCGCGTTCCACCGCTCCGCCTTCTCCTTCAGGATCAGGTAGGTCCGCATGCACCCCCTGGCGAAGGCCTTCACGTCCTCGTAGTCCGACGTGCGATACGCGTGGGCGTCGAAATGGCGGCTGCCGGCATACCCCACGTCTTCGAGGAACTTGACCAGGAAGAACGCGGCTTTGGGGTTCGCCGAGCCGAACCGGAGGTCCTGGTCGAAGCGTCCCGGGATCTGGTCGTTCAGGTCGATGTGGAAGAGCTTGCCCATCGACCAGGCCTGGGCGACCTGGTGCGTGAAGTTCAGCCCCGTCATGTGCTCATGGCCCACCTCGGGGTTGACGCCCACCATCTCCGGGTGGTCCAGGGTCTCGATGAACGCGAGCATCGCCCCCGTGGTCGACAGGTAGATGTCGCCGCGCGGCTCGTTGGGCTTGGCCTCGAGGGCGAACTTGACGTCGTACTTCTTGTCCTTGCAGTAGGAGGTCAGGTAATTGAAGCACTCGCGGTTGCGCTTGACGGCGTCCATGGCGTCCTTGGCAACGTCGGTCTCGGAGCCCTCGCGGCCGCCCCAGAACACGTAGATCTTGGCGCCGAACCGGCCGACCGACATGTCGATCGAGGCGCAGGTCTTCTGGAGCGCGTAGCGGCGCACGGCGGGATCGGGATTCGTAAAGG
>JBOGVI010000487.1:0-5081 GCA_050692695.1 Actinomycetota bacterium | reverse complement strand
GTCGAGCGGTTCGCGAACGAGTTCCTGACCAAGGCCATCAAGGCGAACGGCCTGTACGAGGACAAGTACCCCATGGTGTCGTCCCTCGCCCGGCCGCTTATCGCCGACGAGGTCGTGAGCGTGGCCCGCGACGTCGGGGCCGACGCCGTGGCCCACGGCTGCACCGGCAAGGGGAACGACCAGGTCCGGTTCGAGGTGTCGTTCGGCGTGCTGGCGCCGGACCTCCGGGTCCTGGCGCCGATCCGGGATCCCGGGATCCCCAGAGAGAAGGCGATCGCGCTGGCCGCCGAGTGGGGCATCCCCATCGCCGATGTCGCCACGTCCTACTCGATCGACGAGAACCTGTGGGGGCGCACGGTGGAGTGCGGTCCGCTGGAAGACCCGTGGGTGACTCCGCCGGAGGACGCCTTCGGGCGGACGGCCCCGCCGGGGGAGCGGCCTGAGGAGCCGGCGGAGATCGCGATCGCCTTCGAGCGCGGGGTGCCCGTGGCGCTGGACGGCGATCCGATCGCCCTTCCCGAGCTGATCCGGACGGTGGATGCGCTGGGCGGGAAGTACGGCTTCGGGCGGGTGGACATGATCGAGAACCGCCGGGTGGGCATCAAGTCCCGTGAGCTGTACGAGGTGGCCGGGGCGCTTGCGCTGATCACGGCGCACCGAGCGCTCGAGGACCTCACGCTGGAACGCGAGGTCGCCCACTTCAAGCCGGGGATCGAACGCCGATGGGCCGAGCTGGTCTACGACGGCCTGTGGTTCTCGCCGCTCCGCGGGGCCCTGGACGCGTTCGTGGGCGCCTCGCAGGAGCACGTGACGGGCGAGGTGCGCGTGGCGTTCTCGCCGGGCGCGTGCACGGTAGTTGGCAGGCGGTCGGAGGACTCGCTATACGACGTTGGCCTGGCCACCTACGGGCCGGAAGACGCGTTCGACCAGCGGCATGCCGAGGGGTTCGTCAGGCTGTGGGGGATGCCGCTCAAGGTGTGGTCGGCCAAGCAGGAGCGGCGGTGAGCGAACGGGACGAGGCGGGAGCGAGCGCCGACGGGCCCCTGTGGGGCGGGCGGTTCGCAAAGCCGCCGGCACCCGAGGCGGAGGCTCTGTCGAAGAGCCTGCGCTTCGACGTCCGGCTGGCGCCGCAGGACGTGGAGGCGAGCGTCGCCCACGTACGCGCGCTGGAGGACGCGGGGCTGCTCACCGGGGATGAGACCGCGGCCCTGGAAAAGGCCCTGCGCGAGGTGGGTGAGGACGTCGCCGCGGGTCGGGTCGCGCCGCACCCCGCCGACGAGGACGTCCACTCGGCGATCGAGCGCGAAGTGACCGACCGCCTGGGGGACCTCGGCGCGAAGCTCCATGCCGGGCGGAGCCGGAACGACCTCGTGGCCACCGACCTCCGACTGTGGCTGCTCGCGGCGGGGGGGCGGATCGGCGAGGGCGTCGCGCGCCTGATCCGCGCGCTGGTTGCGCAGGCCCGTGACCACGCGGGGACGGTGATGCCCGGGATCACCCACGGCCGGCCCGCGCAGGCGGTGACGCTCGGCCACCACCTGCTCGCCCACGCGTGGGCGCTCCTGCGCGACCTGGAGCGGATGGACGAGTGGGCGGCACGGACGTCCGTCTCGCCGCTCGGGGCGGGAGCCCTCGCCGCCTCGACGCTCGGGCTCGATCCGGACGCATCGGCCGCGCGGCTGGGGTTCGCCAGGGCGTTCGACAACTCGCTCGATGCCGTGTCCGACAGGGACTTCGCCCAGGAGTTCCTGGCGGGTACGGCCATCGCGGGCACACACCTGTCCCGCCTGGCGGCCGACGTGATCCGGTGGACGGACGAGTCGCTCGGATGGGCAGCGCTGGACGAGGCCTACGCAACCGGGTCGAGCATGATGCCGCAGAAGCGGAACCCCGACGTCGCCGAGCTGGTCCGGGCCAAAGCGGGGCGTTTGGCCGGCCACTTCGTGGCGGTGTCATCGGTGCTGGCCGGGCTCCCCCTCGGATACCACCGGGACCTTCAGGAGGACAAGGAGCCGCTGTTCGACGGGGCGGACACGCTGGAGGGGGCGCTCGCCGCGCTGGCCGGGTGCGTCGAGACGCTCCGGTTCGACGCACCCGCGCTACGCCGGGCCGCGGACGCCGAGGCCCTGTACGCCACCGACCTGGCCGAGGAGATGGTGAAGGGAGGCGTGCCGTTCCGCCAGGCCCACTGGCGGATCGGGGAGCTGCAGAGGCGGCTCGACTCCGAGGGTCGCTCGCTCCGCGACCTCGCCCCCGAGGAGTGGCTGGACGTGGGGCTGGCGGACGGCGCCAGGCTACTCGACCCGGACCGCTCCGTGCGGGCCCGATCTATGCCCGGCGGGCCCTCGCCACAGAGCGTCCTCGCGCAGGCCGACGCCGTGGAGGCCGCGCTCGCGGCGAAGCGCTCGCCCGCCGACTGAGGAGCGGTCGTGCGGACGGTTCGAGCGGTGCCGCCGGGCCCGCGCCTCTCACGGCTCGCCGCGCTCCGAGCCTTCCGGCGGGATCCCATCGGGCTCCTGGCCCGGGCGGCCGCGTGCGGAGACGTCAGCCACCTGAAGCTCCCCCGGTTCCCGGCGTACCTGCTGAACCATCCCGACCTGGTTCGGGACGTCCTCGTGACAGGGGGCTACCACTTCATGAAGGGCCCGACGATCCAGGCCGCCAAGCTCGTGCTGGGCAAGAGCCTCCTCACGAGCGAGGGCGAGCATCACAGGCGCCAGCGGCGGATGATCCAGCCCATCTTCCACCACGACCGGATCGCCGGCTACGGCGGGCCCATGGTGGAGCATGCGCTTCGAACCGCCGGCCGGTGGGGCAACGGTCACACCCTCGACGTCCACCGAGAGATGGCCAGGCTGACGCTATCGGTGGTCGGTGCCACGCTGTTCGGGACGGACGTCGAGACCGACGAGGCCCGGGCGGTCGGCGATGCGCTGGCGCTCCAGCTCTCGATGTTCGACCGGGTGTTCTCGCCGTTCTTCCGGGTCTCGATGCGGCTGCCGTTGCCGTCGAACCGGCGGTTCGATCGCGCGAACGCATCGCTCGACGCCGTCATCGGACGCATGATCGCCGAGCGGCGAGCGACGGGCGTGTCCGGCGACGACCTCCTGTCCCTGCTGATCCGGGCCCAGGAAGACGGCGCGGGGATGACCGACCGCCAGGTCCGCGACGAGGCCATGACCCTGTTCCTGGCGGGCCACGAGACGACGTCGACCGCCCTCACCTGGACCTGGTACCTGCTGTCGCAACATCCGGAGGCGGAACGCAAGCTGCACGCCGAGCTGGACGACGTGCTTGGTGGCCGCGCGCCGGCCGCCCCCGACGTGCCGCGGCTCCGGTACACGGAGATGGTCCTTTCCGAGTCGATGAGGGTCCTTCCGCCGGCATGGGCCATCGGCCGGCGGGCGCTGGCGGATCACGAGGTCGGGGGGTACGAGATCCCGAAGGGCGCGGTGGTGATCGTGTCGCCGTACCTCGTGCACCACGACCCCAGGTGGTACGAGGACCCCGAGGCGTTCGTGCCGGAGCGGTGGGCCGAGGGACAAGGCGAGAAGCCGCCGCGCCACGCCTACTTCCCGTTCGGCGCCGGCTCGAGGATGTGCATCGGGGAGCCCTTCGCGCGGCTGGAGGCCATCCTGGTGCTGGCGACCATCGCGCAGCGGTGGCGGCTCCGGCTGGCGCCCGGCCATCCCGTTGAGCTCCAGCCGGTCATCACGCTCCGGCCTCGGCACGGCATGCTGATGCAGGTCCACCGCCGAGCCTGACCGGACGGCCCCGTCCCGCGTGGAGTGCGGGTTCGAGGGAACCTCCGGTACCCTCATCTCCCATGCGGTTTGCCAGCGCCCTCGTCTTGTTCGCCCATCCCGACGACGCGGAGTACATGTGCGGCGGCACGGTCGCCGAGTGGACCCGGGAGGGCACCGAGGTCCACCTGGTGATCGTGACCGACGGCTCGGCCGGTTCCAACGAGCCCGGCGCAGTCAGGGCGGAGATCTCGAAGGTCCGCAAGCGGGAGCAGAAGGCGGCGGCGAAGGTGCTGGGGGTGAAGACCGTGACGTTCCTCGACTTCCCCGACGGCATGCTCGAGGTGAACCTGGAGACCCGCAAGGCGGTGACTCGGGAGGTGCGACGGCTCCGCCCGGAGGTGGTCGTCGCGCCAGATCCCTCGCGCCTGTGGTACGGCCGCCAATACATCAACCACGCCGACCACCGGGCCGCCGGGGAGCTGGCTCTTTGCGCTGTGATGCCCGATGCTCCCTCGCGCCCCCAGTTCCCAGAGCTCCTGGATGAGGGGTTGGAGCCATACGAGATCCCTCACCTTTGGTTGGCTACGGAGGAGCCCGATACCTACCTGGATATCACGAAGACCATGGACGTCAAGCTGGAAGCGCTCACGAAGCATCGGTCCCAGAACCTCGAGGACTCCCTAGAGTGGGTTCGGGACCGGGCCCGGGAGCTCGGTGAGAAGGGCGGCGTGGAGTACGCCGAAGGGTTTCGAACGTTCTCCTTGAAGGACGAGGAAGCATGATGGAAGATCCGATGGACCCCGAGGACGAGGCGTCCTCCGGCCTCGAGCCAGGGGAGGTGGACAACGTCCAGGCCGACCTGGGCGACCTCCACGCGATGCGGGACGTCTTCGGGCGGCAGGGCGTGAAGGGCGTCGTCATCGCTTGCCCGGACTGCGGCGAGAACCACTACTATGAATGGGACCTCCTCCGGGAGAACCTCGAGCACCTGCTCCGGACCGGCGAGCCCCGGATGCACGAGCCGGCCTTCGAGGTCCGCGAGGACGAGTACATCCAGTGGGACTACGGCAAGGGCTACATCGACGCGCTGACCGACACCGGCCTCGCGCCCGACCGGCAGATTCAGCTCACCCGGTGCCCGTGGTGCGACACGCCGTGCGAGAGCGAGTTCCAGTTCTGTCCGAAGTGCGGCAGGTCCCTGGCAGCGGTCCGCCTGTACAAGGAGCTCCTGACCCGGGGGATCGACGAGCGCGAGGTCCGGGCGCTCCTGGTCAAGGCGGGCTTCGAACCGTTCTGACGCTTGAGCCGCCCGGCCGGCGGTGATACGAACCTTCC
>JBOGVI010000486.1:0-3124 GCA_050692695.1 Actinomycetota bacterium | reverse complement strand
CGAGCGCGTACAGGTTCACGTCGGAGTCGGCGAGCGAGAGCCAGAACTCGTCCTCCTCCACGCGGAGCAGGACGGGGTCGTTCAGGATCCCGCCGTCGGGGGCCGTGATGAACACGTACTTGCACTGGCCCACCGCGCACTTGTGGAGGTCGCGGGGGACGATCGTGTTGGCGAGGTCGAAGGCGTCCGGCCCCTTGATCTGGATCTGCTTCTCCACACCGACGTCCCAGAGCGTCACCCCGTTCACGAGCTTCCAGTACTCCTCGACCGGATCACCGTAGTGGCGCGGGTGATAGGTGTGGTTGTAGACGCTGTACCGCTTGACCCCGTGCTTCCGTGACGCGTAGAAGTACGGCGACTTGCGGATCCGCGTGTACAGCAGGATCCCGGGGTTCTCATCGACCGCCAACGGATTGCCCCCTTTCGGCGTATCCCATACGGCGGGAGACCTCCGCCGCCGCGTCCATCGTGATCCGGGCGATCCCGGGGAGCTCACCGACCCGCATCCGAAACGCCGGTCCGGCCACACTCACCGCGGCGATCACCTCGCCGTCCGCCCGGCGGACGGGAGCCGCCACCGCGTTCAGACCTTCTTCGAGCTCCTCGACCGTCTGGGCGTACCCGCGTGCTCGCACCTCGGCCAGCTGGGCTCGCAGGCGAACCGGCTCGACGACGGTGTGTGGGGTCTCCCGCTCGAGCGGTGAGGAGAGCAGCCGCTCCCGCTCCGCCTCGGGCAGGAACGCCACGAGCACTTTCCCGTTCGAGGTGCAGTGATACGGCGTGCGCCTCCCCACCCAGCTCATGGACACGATCGAGCGGGGCCCGGTGATCTGGTCGACGTTCAGCACGAGGTCGCCATCGAGGACCGCCAGGTTCACGGTCTCCTCGGTCCGCTCGGCAAGCTCCTCGAGGGCCGGCCGTGCCTGCCGGACCAGATCGAGGCCGGCCATGGCTATGCTGGCGAGATGGGCCAGGCCGATACCGAGACGGCACTTGTCCGTCGCCGGGTTCCGGGCGACCAACCCGTGACCGGCCAGCGTGGCGACCAGGCGAGACGCCGTGGCCTTGTGCACCCCAAGCCTCCGACCCAGCTCGGTGACGCCGAGCTCGCCCTCCTGGGCGAGCAGCTCCAGGATCGACACGGCGCGGTGCACCGACTGGATCGATGAACCCTGTCTGTTCCTCATCGCGCAACCGATTCCGCCATCCGCAACGAGAGCGCACCCTAGCCCGATTCCTGGGGGCCGGTCAACTCGACTGGGTCCCGCGGCGGCGAAGCATCGCCATCAGGAGGACCGTCGCCCCCGCCAGGGGAACGAGCCCCACGGCGGAGAAGCCCAAGCTCTCGGCGAGCGCTCCTCCGGCCAGCGGCCCGGCGAGATATCCGGCGATGCCGATCTGCGACCACACGACCATAGCCGTCACGATCCGTTCGGAGCTGACCGTCTCCAACAGCACGCCGATCGCCCCCGTGTTCCCAGCCCCGATGCCGACGCCCGTCACGACGAGCGAGACGATCCAGACCTGGGCCGCATCCGACGCCCCGGCCACCCCGATACCGATCACGACGCAGACGAGCGACACCGCAAGGGCCCGTCGGGGAGCGAAGCGGGCGGCTGCAGTCGCAGCGACCGCGACGGCAGCCGACGTCCCCACAAAGAGCGCGCCGATCTGTACCTGGCTCAGACGATCTGCGAAGTGGAGCGGAAGCACGCCCTCGGCCACCCCCAGTCCCAGCACCGCGAACAAGATCCCCGCGGCCGCGAGCCGGAACCCCGGCAGGCGGAGAGAGGCTCGATCGGCCCGGAGTTCCAGCTGTCCGGCCGGCGCCTCCATCACGAACACGAGCGGGATCGCCACGAAGATCAGCGCCACGTAGGCGGCGAATGGGCCGCGGATGCCGCCGATAGCGCCCAGGGCTGGGCCGAGGAGCCCCCCGATCGAGTACGCGGCGAGGATCCGGCTCATGCACAGGTACCCCTGTCCGGGCCACCGTTCCAGGGTGTCGAGGGCGATCCCGATCCACAGCCCACCCGAGCCGATCCCCATGAGCAAGCGCGAGGCCAGATAGGCGGGCAGGCCATTCCCCGCGACGAAGCCCAGGGTCCCGACCGCGATGACGCCGAGCGACGAGGCCAGCACGACCCTCGGCCCCCAGGCCCGCACGGCGCGGCCGGCAAGCGGGAACCCGATCATGATGCCGAGCGGGAACGAGGCGACGAGCACGCCGATCAGAGCCGGCCCGGCCCCGGTGGCCTCGGAGATGGCCGGGGCGACGGGCCCGATGACGCTGTAGCCGGCGGCATCCAGCGCGCCGAGCGAGAGCAGGATCGGGTAGGCGAAGGATCGACGCCGGGCGGCCGGAGACGTCCGCACCTCGCTCACGCGCTCAGGCCAGGTTCACGACCACGGTCTTCAGCTCGGTGAGCCGGTCCATGGAGAACCTGCCCCCCACCCGGCCCACGCCGCTCCTCGAGCCGGCCCGGCCGCCGAACGGAAGGTGGGGCTCCCAATAGTTCGTCCCCTCGTTGACGTTCACCCAGCCCGCCCGGACGGCTTCCGCGTACCGAAGCCCCCGGCGGAGGTCCCGCGTGAAGACCGCCGAGAGCAACCCGTAGGGGGACGAGTTCACGATCCGGACCGCCTCGTCTTCGCTTCGGATCGTCGAGATCGGCACGACCGGACCGAACGTCTCCTCCCCCGCGATCTCCATGTCGTGGGTCACGCCGTCGACCACGGTGGCCTCGTAGAACAGGTCGCTCCCGAATTGCGGGGCTCGCCTTCCGCCGAGGACGACGGAAGCCCCCCGGTCGGCGGCATCGCGCACGTGGCGCTCGGTCTTGTCGGCGGTCGGCGGGTTGTTCATCGGTCCCATCGTGGTGGCGTCCTCGAAGGGGTCGCCCAGGCGGATCTCCTTCTCTATGGCGGCGGTGAGCCGCGCCAGGTAGTCGTCGTGGACGGCCTCGTGCACCAGGATCCGCTCGCCGGCCGTACAGCTCTGGCCGGCGTTCAGGAAGCATGCCGGGAGGGTGGCGGCGACCGCTGCATCGACGTCGGCGTCCTCCAGGACCACGAGCGGCCCGTTGCCGCCCATCTCGAGCAGGAGCTCCTTCCCGGCCGCTCG
>JBOGVI010000485.1:0-3467 GCA_050692695.1 Actinomycetota bacterium | reverse complement strand
ACACCTGCCTGTACACGAACACGCCGGATGAGCACTTCGTCCTGGACCGGCGAGGCTCGCTCGTGATCGGGTCGCCGTGCAGCGGCCACGGCTTCAAGTTCACCCCGCTCATCGGGCAGATCCTGGCGGACCTGGTTACCGAGGGGGCCCCACCGATCCCGCTCGAGCGGTTCCGCTCGACCAGGCCCGCCCTGGTGCGCTGACCGCGGCTGGCCCGGGCGGCCCGTCGCGGCCCTCGCGTAGGCTCTGTCCGTGCAGGGCAAGCTCAGCCCCGAAGACCTTCGCACCAGGTCCCGCGTGATGCTGCTCGCGTCCATCGCCAGACGCCTTCGAGGGCGGCAGTGGCGCATCGTTCCCCACCCCGGCCCCATCAACGCGGAGCAACGCACCGGAGGCAAGTCCGGCGCGCTCCGAGCCGCCATCTTCGGGGCCAACGACGGCCTGGTGTCCAACGTTTCGCTGATCTTCGGGGTGGCCGGGGCCGGCGTGTCGAACAGGGTGATCATCGTCGCGGGCGTGGCCGGGCTGCTCGCCGGAGCCTTCTCCATGGCCGCGGGCGAGTACATCTCCGTGCGCGTCCAACGCGAGGTGTTCGAGCGGCTGATCCACCTGGAGGCCCACGAGATCGGGTCGGACGCCGAGGCCGAGCAGAAGGAGCTTGCCCTTATCTACGAGCGGAAGGGCATCTCCCCCGATCTCGCCGATCGCCTGGCCGAGGAGCTCATGCGGGACCCCGACGTGGCCCTGGAGACCCACGCCCGAGAGGAGCTCGGCCTCGACCCCCGGGAGGGCCTGGGGTCCCCGTGGGCCGCGGCGGGCTCGTCGTTCGTGACATTCTCCTTCGGCGCCCTGGTTCCACTGGTGCCGTTCCTGTTCGGGAGCGGTGACGCGGCCATCATCGTCTCGGCCGTGCTCGCGCTCGCCACCTTGTTCGGCGTCGGCGCGGGGATGTCGTATCTCACGGGCAAGCGGTTCTACGTCTCAGGCCTGCGGATGTTCCTGATCGGCGGCACAGCCGCGGTCATCACGTTCGGGGTGGGCAAGCTCCTCGACGTCACCACCTAGGGTCCCGCCGTGCGGGCTTCCGCGGAACCCGACGCCCGGTTAAGGCTCCCTCACCTCGCCGCCCAAGCCGACCAGCTCCTCCAGGGCGCTCCGGAGGGCCTCGTACCGACGGTCGCCGAGCTCCCGCCTCGCCCTGGCCTCCAGGGCCGCCACGGCCCGGCGGGCCTCGCCCACGTACCGTCGGCCCCGGGCCGTGAGTCGGACCACCTTGGCCCTGGCGTCCTCGGCATCGGGGACCCGCCGGACGTATCCCCGGGTCTCCAGGTCGTCCACGATCAGCATCATCCCCTGCTTGGTCATCCTGGCCCGGCGGGCAAGCTCGGTGAGGCGGGTCCCCGACCGCCGGTCGATGTGCATGAAGACCGCGGCGTGGGCCGGGCGGGCGTCCGGGTAGCCCCGCTCGTCGAGGCTGGACATCAGTTCCACCGCCAGGGCTCGATGCCCCTCCAGGAGGAGCCGGACCAGGTCAGGGTCGGCCACGGGCTCATCCTTCCGGCGGTGGCGCCAGCGGTCAAGCGGGTTGACCGTGCACCTCGCGCTAGGCTCGGAGGCATGGCGATCGAGGTGCGACCGGCTCGGCCGGATGAATTCGAGGAAGCGGGCCGGGTCACGGCCCTTGCCTACGGTGAGTTCGTCCGGCCGAACGATGCGGACTGGCAAGACTACCTGGCCCGCATCGGCGACGTCGCCGGCCGGGCCGATCGGACGAAGGTGCTCGTCGCCGTCGAGGAGGGCCGGATCCTCGGATCGGTCACGCTCGAGCTGGATGGCCGGACGGAGCCCGACGACGATCCACTCCCGCCCGACGAGGCGCACGTGCGGATGCTCGGCGTGCATCCCGAAGCACGGCGGCGAGGGATCGCCCGGATCCTCATGGAGGCCTGCGCGGACCAGGCTCGAAGGGCGGGCAAGCGCCGCATCACCCTCAACACGACGATGCGGATGCGCGCGGCACAGGCCATGTACGAGTCGCTCGGCTTTTCCCGCATGGAGGACCGGGTGTTCCCCGACGGGTTCGTGCTGCTCGGCTACTCCAAGGAGCTCGAAGGCGCCTAGCCTGGCCCGCTGGCCGTTCGCACGACCTCTCCCGTGGCGAGCACCACACCGTCCTCGCACTCTGCCTCGATGAGCCCGCCCCGGAACTGCTGCTCGTACAGCCGCGCGTAGAGCCCGCCTCGCTCGATCAGCTCCCGGTGGGTGCCTCGTTCCACCACCCGGCCCCGGTCCACCACGAAGATGACGTCGGCCGACAGGATCGTGGACAGCCGGTGCGCGATGGCGATGGTGGTCCGCCCGTGCATCAGCGGCCGCAGCGCCTCCTGTACCAGCCGTTCCGACGTGGTGTCGAGGCTGGACGTCGCCTCGTCCAGGATCAGGATCCGGGGGTCCTTCAGGATGACGCGGGCGATGGCCAGGCGCTGCTTCTCGCCGCCGGAGAGCTTGTAGCCTCGCTCCCCCACGACGGTGTCGTACCCGTCGGGCAGCTCCATGATCCGGTCGTGGATGAACGCCGCCTTCGCCGCGGCCTCCAGCTTGTCTTGGCCGGCGCCGGGCTTGCCGTACAGCAGGTTCCGGCGGACCGTCGTGTGGAACAGGTAGGTCTCCTGCGTGACCATCCCGATGAGGTCGCCCAGGGAGTCGAGCTTGATCGTCCGAACGTCGACGCCGTCGATCAGGACCGCCCCCTGTTGCACGTCGTAGAACCGGGGAACCAGGTAGGTCATGGTGGTCTTGCCGGCCCCGCTCGGTCCCACGAGCGCCGCGAGCTGCCCCGGCTCGATGTCGAGGTCCACACCCTGGAGGGTCCACTCGCGGGGCGCGCGCTCTCCGGCGGCCAGGTCGGGCGGGGACACTGGGACGGCCGCCACCTCCGGCGGGACCTCGTACCGGAACCACACGTCCCGAAACTCGACGCGGGTCTTGACGTCGGTGGGGGCCAGCGCAACCGCGTCGGGCGCGTCCTGGATCTCGTGCTCCATGTCGAGGTACTCGAAGATCCGGTCGAACAGCGCCATCGAGGACTGCACCTCCGTGGACACCTGGAGCATCGAGCCGATGGGGAAGAACAGCCGCGACTGGAGCGTCGTGAAGGCGACGATGGTGCCGGCCGTGATCACCTCCGTCGTGACGCCGTCGGCCAGCACCCATCCGGCCACCAGGTACACCAGCGCCGGCGTGATCGAGAAGAACGTTCCGACCACGGCGAAGAAGGAACGCCCGATCATGGTCTGACGGATCTGAAGGCCCGTCAGGCGCTCGTTCTCACCCTGGAACCGGTCGATCTCGTTCCGCTGCCGGCCGAAGGCCTTCGACAGCAGGATGCCCGAGACCGAGAGCGTCTCCTCGGTGATCGACGTGAGGTCGGCCAGCGACTGCTGGGTGACGGCGGCCACCTTCTGCCT
>JBOGVI010000484.1:0-7774 GCA_050692695.1 Actinomycetota bacterium | reverse complement strand
GCCCCACACGATGTTGCCGTCGCGGAAGGCCGGCTCGTCGACCCACGTGGCTCCCGCGTTCACCAGATCGTCCTTGATCCCCAGGCTGCCGGTGGCCCGGTGGCCGGTCACGATGCCGGCCGAGATGCCCACCAGCCCGGCGTGGCAGATCAGGCCGACCACCTTGCCCTGGTCGTACGTCTTGCTCACGAGGCTCGTGACATCCTCATACCGGCGGAGCTTGTCGGGAGCCCACCCGCCGGGGACGACCACCGCGTCGAAGTCGTCGGCGCTGACGTCCTTCACGGCCACGTCGCTCGTCGCCGACAGCGCGTGCTTGCCCCGGACCTCCTTGCCGGCCGCGGTTCCCACGATCGTGACGTTCGCGCCCTCCTCGCGAAGGCGCATCACGGTCACCCAGAACTCGAGGTCCTCGAACCCCTCCTCCAGGAACACGGCGATCTTCCGCCCACGCAGTCGCTCAGTGTCCGCCACGGTGCCTCACCTCCCGTGCGGACTCTACCGCTCAGGCCCGGATCTGGGCGAAGCGGTACCCCACGCTCCGAACCGTCTCGATCAGCCACGCGTGGTCCTGCCCGAACTTCGCCCGCAGCCGCCGGACGTGCACGTCCACCGTCCGCATGCCGCCGAAGTAGTCGTACCCCCACACCCGAGCCAGGATCTCCTCCCGGGTGAACACCCGCCCCGGGCTGGCGACGAGGAGCTTCAGCAGCTCGTATTCCATGTACGTGAGGTCGAGGACCCGCCCCTCCAGGATGGCCTGGTACGTGGAGGTGTTCAGCCGGAGCGGGCCGCGGTGAACGACGTCTGGCCCGTCCCGGCCCGTCCTCAGGCCGAGCAGCCGCAGCCGCGCGGCCAGCTCCTCGGCCGCGTACGGCAGCCGAACGAACTCGTCGCACAGGTGCTCGTTGCCTGCCACGACCCACAGGTCCGCCGGGTCCAGCAGCCATACCAGCGGCACGTGGCCGAACCCCTCGGCCGAGCGAAGCTCCTCGGACACCCGGATGGCCTCCTTCGGCTCGGCACCAGCGGCGATCAGGGCGATAGAGGGTCCGACGGGAGGCGGGTCGAGCGTTTGCGCGGACACCGGCAGGTAGCCGAGCAGGGTGAGGTCCGCTCCCAGCCGGTCCCTCAGGTCCTCGTCGTCGGCGACGACGAGGACCTGCTCGGCTACGGCCGGGGCGGGCTCCGGCCGGACGCTCTCTCGGCTCGGGCTCATAGCCTGGGCAGGTTCCGCTCGATCTCGAGCCCGGTCACGTAGCTCCGGTATTCGTCCCATTCGGCTCGCTTGTTCGCGATGAACCACTCGAACAGATGCTCGCCCAAGGCCTCCCGGACCAGCTCGCTCCGCTGCATCTCCCCCAGCGCCTCGGGCAGGCTCTCGGGGAGGGACTCGATGCCGTCGCTCCAGCGCTCGGCGTCGCTCTTTCGATGGATGTCGTCGGACGCCTCCGGGGGCAGGTCGTACTCCAGCTCGATGCCGCGGAGCCCCGCCGCGAGGATCACCGCGAGCGTGAGGTACGGGTTGCACGCCGAGTCGGGGGCCCGGTACTCGATCCGGCAAGCCGACTCCTTGCCGGGCTTGGTGAGCGGCACGCGAACGAGCGCCGAGCGGTTGCGGACCCCCCAGCAGACGTAGACCGGTGCTTCGTACCCGGGGACGAGGCGCTTGTAGGAGTTGATCCACTGGTTCGTGATGGCGCTGATCTCGCGGGCGTGCCGGAGGAGCCCGGCGATGAACGCCCGGGCCACCTTCGACAGGTAGTACTGGTCCGTGGGGTCGAAGAAGGCGTTGCGGTCGCCCTCGAACAGGGAGAGGTGCGTGTGCATGCCCGATCCCCACGCCCCCTGGATGGGCTTCGGCATGAACGTGGCGTACACGCCGAGCTCCTGGGCGACCTCCTTCGCCGCCAGCCGGAAGGTCATGATCGAGTCGGCCATCGTGAGCGCGTCGGTGTGCCGGAGGTCTACCTCGTGTTGGGACGCCGCCAGCTCGTGGTGGGAGTCCTTCACCAGGACCCCGAGCTGCTCGAGGCCGGTGATGACCCTGCGCCTGAAATCGCTTCCCACGTCGAGCGGGGTGAGGTCGAAGTAGGAGCCGGCGTCGAGCGGCTCCGGCTCGTGTGCGTCCTTGAACAGGAAGAACTCGATCTCCGGGCCGGCGTAGAAGGTGAACCCGAGCTCCGAGGCCCGGGCGATGGCCCGGCGCAGCACGTGCCGCGGGTCCCCCTCGAATGGCCCGCCCTCCGGAGTGTGGATGTCGCAGAACATCCGGGCCACCGCAGGTGAGCCGGAACGCGAGGGAACCATCTGGAACGTCGAGGGGTCGGGCCAGGCGATCATGTCGGCTTCCTGGATACGGGCGAAGCCGTCGATGGCTGAACCATCGAACCCCACGCCCTCCTCGAGGGCCTCCGGGATCTCCTCCCCTGGGATGTCGAAGGACTTCAGGAACCCCAGCACGTCGGTGAACCACAGCCGGACGAACCGGACCTCCCGCTCCTCCATCGTCCGGAGCACGAACTCGCGCTCGTCGTCCTGAAGCATCCGGGGCCTCCTCGAGGTTTGGGCGACGGTATCCCGGAACCGTTACCTGCCGAATGCTCCTTCGTAAACAGTGGGTTACGGACCGTCACACAGAGTTCATGGAGCCGAAACCCGCCCGAAACGGTCGCTGCCTACCGTCGAGCGCCAGACGCGCGACTGCGCGACTCCGGCGGAGGCACCGATGGTGGACGGCGCGAAGACTGGCCCGCCCGCGACGGACGATCGCGACGCGTGCGGCATCGGGTTCGTGGCACATGCCTCCGGCCGCCCCGGCCACCACATGGTGGAACAGGCGCTCGAGGGACTGTGCCGGCTTCGGCACCGGGGGGCCATCGACGCCGACGCCAGGACCGGCGACGGGGCGGGGCTGTTGCTTCCCATCCCCCGCCGGCTCCTCGCGCGTCACACGACCCGGGCCGGTGTCGATCCCCACCGCGCCGGCGTGGCCATGCTGTTCGGGCGAAGCGAGGAGCGCGAGGTTCGCGCCGCGGTCGCCGAGGCCTGCCGGGCCGAGGGGATCCAGGTGACATCCTGGCGCGAGGTGCCGACCGAGCCGGCGGCCCTCGGCACGCGAGGCCGGGACACCATGCCCCTCGTCGTGCAGGCCATCCTGGAGCCACCGGGGCGCGCGTCCGCCCGCGAGGCCGAGCGGTCCGCCCACCGGGCGCGGCGGCGCCTGGCAGCCCTGGCCAGGAAGCGCCACCTCGACCTCTATGCGGCCTCGCTCTCGTTCCGAACCGTGACCTACAAGGCGCTCGTGGCCGCAGACCAGCTCGCGGCGTTCTACCCCGACCTCCGCGATCCCGACGTTGAGGCCTGGTTCGCCGTCTTCCACCAGCGTTACTCTACGAACACCACCCCCACCTGGGAGCGGGCCCAACCGTTTCGGATGCTCTGCCACAACGGAGAGATCAACACGATCGCCGGCAACGTCAACCGGATGCGGGCCCGGGAGGGTCGGCTGGGGCTCGCCACGAAGGGGGAGGAGGAGCTGTTCCGCCCGGTGGTGGACGAGGCGGGCTCCGACTCCGCCATGCTCGACGAGGTGGTCGAGATGCTCGCCCGGGAGGGCTCGGACGGTGGGCGGGACATCCGGCACGTCATGGCCATGCTCGTCCCAGCGGCCTGGGAGTCGGATTCGGTCCTCGGCGAGGAGGTGCGCGACTTCTACCGGTGGCACGAGTCGCTGATGGAACCGTGGGACGGCCCCGCCGCGCTGATCTTCACCGACGGGTTCGGGGTGGGTGCGGCCCTCGATCGAAACGGGCTCCGGCCGCTCCGCTACGCGGCCTGTCACGACGGGTTCGTCGTGTGCGCCTCCGAGGCCGGCGCGGTGGACACGTCGGGGCACGGCAGGGTGAAGCGCGGCAAGCTCGGGCCCGGCCAGATGTTGTTCGTCGATCCTCGAGGCGGCGGCCTCCAGCTCGACCCAAGGGCGCGAGTGGCCGGGGGGCGTCCGTATGGTGACTGGCTGCGGGCCTATCGCGTGGCCGGCTCTCCAGGGCGGCCCGTGGTCCAGGTGCGCGACGATCTTGCCCGGCTCCAGGTGGCGCACGGCTACACGCGGGAGGAGCTCTCAATCGTGCTCCGCCCGGTGGCGGGGACGGGCAAGGAGCCCACGTTGTCGATGGGGGACGACACCCCATCGCGCCGTTCAGCGAGCACCATCGGCCGGTGGCCAACCACCTCAAACAGCGGTTCGCGCAGGTGACGAACCCGGCGATGGATCACCTCCGCGAACGCTCGGTCATGTCGCTTCGCGTGCTGCTCGGGCCACGGGACCCGATCCTGTGGGAGCGGCCGGAGGGAGCGGCGCTCATCGAGTACCCGACGTTCCTGCTCCTCGGGCCCCCCGACGGCGAACGGCTCGATGCCACCTGGCCGGCGGCGGAGGGCCCCGGGGGACTCCGGACCGCGGTCCGCCGGCTTGCTTCCGAGGCCGTCGGGGCGGTCCGCGGGGGTGCGTATCTGATGGTGGTGACCGACGAGTCGGCGGGGCCGGCTCGGTGCCCGATCCCCTCGCTGCTCGCCGTGGGCGCGGTGAACGCGACGCTCGTCCGGGCCGGCCTTCGCACCAGCGCGTCCGTGGTCGCGCAGTGCGACGACGCGCGCGACTCCCACCACTTCGCCTGCCTGATCGGCGCGGGGGCCGAGGCAGTGCACCCCCGCCTGGCGCTGGCGACCGTCGCCCGTTTCGCCGGGGAGGAGAACGGCGAAGGGGCCGAGGCCGCGATCCTCCGGTTCCGGTCGGCCATGGAGGAAGGCGTTCTGAAGATCCTGGCCAAGCTGGGGATCTCGTGTCTGGACTCCTATCGAGGCGGTCAGGCGTTCGACGCCCTGGGTCTGGGGCCGGAGGTGATCGAGACGTGCTTCCCGGGGGTGGCCTCGCCCCTAGGCGGGGTCGGGTTCGAGGGGATCGCCCTCGACGCGCTGGCCCGGCACGCCGAGGCCTTCGGGCCCGAGACGCCCGCGCTCGCGAACCCCGGCTTCGTGAAGTTCCATCGGGGCGGCGAGCACCACGCATCGAACCCCGACGTCGTGCGGGCCCTCCACCGGACCGTGGACCCGGGCCTGGAACGGCTCCGGTCAACGGCCGCCGTCGACGGCGACGGCGAGGCCCTGCGCGACGGCCGGGGCGACGGCGAGGCCCTGCGCGCTGCCCACGCGCTGCAAGGGGCCGTGCGCGAGCCGGACCGGCCCGACCTGTACCAGCGGTTCTCCGACCTCGTGCGGGCGCGGCCGCCCACTGCCCCTCGGGACCTGCTCGACGTGGTGCCGGCCGGCCCGCCCGTCCCCCTCGAGGAGGTCGAGACGGCGAGCGAGATCCTCCGCCGGTTCTCCACGGGGGCGATCTCCCACGGCGCGATCTCCAAGGAAGCGCACAAGGCCCTGGCCATCGCCATGAACCGGGTGGGGGGAGCGTCGAACACCGGTGAGGGCGGCGAGGACCCCGCCCGGTACCGGACGGAAGCGAACTCGCGCATCAAGCAGATCGCCTCTGGCCGGTTCGGCGTTACCCCCGAGTATTGTGCGTTCGCCGACGAGCTCCAGATCAAGATCGCACAGGGCTCGAAGCCGGGGGAAGGTGGGCAGCTCCCCGGACACAAGGTGACCGAGGAGATCGCCCGCCTCCGACACACCCAGCCCGGCGTCGCCCTGATCAGCCCGGCGCCGCACCACGACGTCTACTCCATCGAGGACCTCGCGCAGCTCGTGTTCGACCTGAAACAGGTGAACCCGGCGGCGGCCGTCTCCGTGAAGCTCGTGGCCGAGACCGGCGTGGGGACGGTGGCCGCCGGCGTGCTGAAAGGTCTGGCCGAGGTGGTGCACATCGCCGGGGCCGACGGCGGCACGGGCGCCTCGCCCCTCGGCTCGATAAAGAACGCCGGGCTGCCCTGGGAGATCGGCCTGGCCGAGACCCAGCGCGCACTCGTGGAGAGCGGGCTGCGCGGCCGGGTGCGGGTGCGCGTGGACGGGGGACTGAAGACCGGGCGCGACGTCCTCCTGGCGGCGCTCCTGGGGGCCGACGAGTACTCCTTCGGCACCGCAGCCCTCCTGGCCCAGGGTTGCATCATGGTCCGGACCTGCCACCTGGACACCTGTCCGGTGGGCATCGCGACCCAACGCCCCGAGCTGCGCGCGAAGTTCGCCGGCACGCCGGAGATGGTCGCCGCCTACATGGTGGCGGTGGCGGAGGAGGTGCGGCGCCTGCTGGCCGGGATGGGCATGCGGTCGCTGGACGAGGCCATCGGGCGGCCGGACCTGTTGTGCGTGCGTACCGTCGAGGGCCAGGGGTCCACGGTGGACCTCGGCCCGCTGGTCGCGCCCGCGTCGGGCGAGCGGCGGTTCGTGGCCGGCCTTCCGCTCCAGCGGCCCCGGTCGTCGTTGGGCGACCGGCTGTACCGAGACGCCTGGGACACGGTTCGGTCCGGGGGCCACGTGGACCTCTCTTACCCGATCGAGAACGCCGACCGGACCGTCGGGGCGCGACTAGGGGGAGCCATCGGCCGCGCGTTCGGCGAGTCCTCGCCCCCCGGCTCGGTTCGCGCGTCGCTTCGAGGTTCGGCCGGGCAGTCCTTCGGCGCGTTCCTGGCGGCCGGGGTCGAGCTCCGCCTCACCGGTGAGGCCAACGATTACGTGGGCAAGGGCATGGGCGGCGGGCGGGTCGTGATCAAACCACCCGAGGACGACGCCGGCGCCCCGTACCTCGCCGGCAACGTCGTGCTGTACGGGGCGACAGGTGGCGAGCTGTTCGTGGCCGGCCGGGTCGGCGAGCGCTTGGCCGTGCGGAACTCCGGGGCGACGGCGGTTGTCGAGGGCGCGGGCGACCATGCGTGCGAGTACATGACCGGGGGGACCGTGGTCGTCCTGGGGCCCCTCGGACGGAACTTCGGTGCGGGCATGACCGGCGGCCGCGCCTACCTGCTGGACGGCGAGGGTGCCGTGGAGCGCCGGGTGAACCGGGAGCTCGTGGAGGTCTCGGCGCCGGATCCGGCCGATCTGGGGTTCCTCTTCGGGCTGGTGGAGCGGCATGCCGAGCTCACCGGCTCGCCCCGGGCCCGTGAGCTCCTCGCGGAATGGGCGACGGCCGAGCTCCGGTTCGTCCGGGTATCGCCGCGGGAGGACGTCGCCACGATCACCCAGCGGAACGAGGGCACCCCGAGCCACGCGAAGGAGCGTCCCGCCATGGCGGCGGTCGCCGGCTGAGGTCATCACTGCCTCGGATGGCGTGACGGGCGCGGCAGCGAACGGCCGTCAGGGGACGATCTTGGAGATGGGGAGCTCGAGGATGTCTGCGGCGCCCCTAGACTTCAGCAGCGGGATCAGAGTGTTGACTGTGGTCTTGTCCGCGACGGTCTCGATGGCGTAGCCGCCCTCCGAGAGCTGAGAGATCGTCGGCGCCTTCATCGCGGGCAGGACGTCAAGCACCGCCTTGAGGTGCTCCTCGCTCACGTTCAGCTTGATCAGTACCCTGCCCTCGGCCCGAAGCGCGCCCAGCAGCAACGTCGTGACGTCCTCCATCGCCGCTCGCTTGTTCCCGTCGGCTGCGGAGTCCCTGTTCGCGATCAACAGGACCTCGGACTCCAGCAGCGTTTCGATGATCTTCAGGCCATGAGCCCGAAGCGTGCTCCCGGTTTCGGTCACGTCCACGATGGCGTCCACGATCTCGGGCACCTTCGCCTCGGTGGCGCCGTACGACCACACCACGTGCACGGAGATCCCGAGG
>JBOGVI010000483.1:0-1507 GCA_050692695.1 Actinomycetota bacterium | reverse complement strand
GGCCATTCCCTTGCGGCGCCGTCGGCTGCGAGCGTTGAAGTCGCCCCATGACGCCCACGCCTCGGCGAAGTGCTCGTCGAGGATTGAGAGAGCGATGTTGGCCAGCAGCGGCGACAGGATCCCCCCTTGCGGGGTGCCGGTGGTCGTGTCCCGCTCGACGCCATCCTCAGAGAGGATGCCTGCCTTGAGGAACGCCTTCACCAGAGCGATCACGCGCTTGTCTTCGATCCGCTCCCGGATCCGTGCAAGGAGAGCGGAGTGCGAGATGTTGTCGAAGCACGCCTCGATGTCTCCTTCTAGCACCCACTCGTAGGAGCGGGAGCAGAGGTGGTGGATCTCGGCGATGGCGTCGTGCGCCCGGCGTCGAGGTCGAAAGCCATACGACGACGGCCTGAAGTCCGCCTCGAAGATCGGCTCGAGCACCAGCTTCAAGGAGGCCTGGACCACCCGGTCCCGCACCGTGGGGACCCCGAGGCGACGGAGCTTGCCGCTCCGCTTGGGGATGTGCCGCTCCCGGACCGGGAGCGGGCGAAAGGTGCGGGCCTTGAGGTCGGCCCGAAGCTCGGCGAGGAAGTTCTCCGCGCCGCGCTCGGTCTCGACGTAGTAGGCGTCCTGCCCGTCCACGCCGGCCGACCGGGCCCCCTTGTTGCCCCGGACCCGGCGCCACGCGACGAGCAGGAACGCCGGATCGTAGACGAGGTTGTAGAGGTCAACGAACCGACGGTTGGGATCGTCGGTCGCCCATCGGTGCAGCTTGGTCTGGATCCGCAGTACCCGAGCCTCGGCCTCTTCGACCGAGGGCCACGATGCACCGGTGTTCACCGGTGACCTCCTGCCATGCCAGCTCCAACGCTGCGAACTCGCTGCCCCCCTTCGCCATGTGGACGGCTTTCCCGTCCTCGGACTACTACGGGGGCTCCGTCCCGCCCCGAGGCCATCAGCCGACGGCGGGCCTGCCCGTTACCGACCTGGCTGGCCGGCACTGAGGGCGGCTCCGGGACGGTTCCCACGTTCACCATGAACCGGTCGACGGGTGAGGTGTCCAGCTTTTCCCCTGCAGCCTCGCCGCGGCTACGCCGCAGACCTTCACCGCGGCCTCCGGACCGACGGCAATCTCGCCGGTCTTGGGAGTCGACCACCCGTTCCAGGGCGACCGCGCGCTGCTGCCCGGCCCCGATCCGCCAGGTTCGAGCCGGTGTCTGTCGCTTGAGGGGGTTCAACCACTGGTTTCTGCACTCGTGCACCTTCCCGTCTTGCTTGCCGGGCCCGGACCATCTGGCGGTACTGGCCCGTCCCGTCGTTGTCGGGGCTGCTCCCGCCCTTCCCTTCGCCTCCAGGGTCAGGCTGCCCCCGGCTTCACCGGGCTGCTGCGACAGCCCGGAGGCGGAGCCCTTTCATCTCCACCCGGTTTCATGGCGCCTCGTGGCGCACGATCGCGTCGAGCCAGACGTAGGTGTACGGACCGCCGTCGAGCGGACGGGTGCGGAAGGCCTCGACCGCCTGATCG
>JBOGVI010000482.1:0-3202 GCA_050692695.1 Actinomycetota bacterium | reverse complement strand
TACTACGCCTGGCGCTCGAGGCCACCGTCGGCCAGGACAATCGCCGACGCCCAGCTGACCTTGGACTCGATCAAGCTCCTGCAGGAGTCGATCGCCATGGGAGAGATCTCCTGCGCAGATGCTGTCAAGCTGTACGAGAAGATGCGGCGGGTGTCGCTGCTGCCCGAAGGAACGCGCCAGCAGCTCTGCAGCTAGCTCACCCGGCGGCCTCGACGTGACTACTCGGCCGGGCTGAACCATCCGACGGTGAGCTCTCACTCCCCTTCCGCGAGCCATGTCGCGGATCACGGGGGTGCCGCCCGGAGGCCCCGGCCTCGACCCGGGGTTCCCCTTCAACTGCCGGTGCTGCCTATCTCACCCAAGCGGGAATAGGCACCTTCGCCGTTGAAGTCGGGTGCGATCCCGTCTACCCGCCGGGTTCCGGCTGTCCGAGCCTGTGCCTACCTAGAGACGGGAGGGAGGAGAAACAGATGCGAGTCGTTGAACCCGTTACATCGGATCGTCTGTCTGGGCACGCCCCATCCACCCCCGAGACGTTCGGGCAGCAGGGCCCGCTCGCGGCGATCCTCGCCGCCGTTGGTGTGCTCGGACTAGCTGTGCTGGTCGCTGTAGCCGTCTTCGTGAACATGGGGTCGATCTTCTCATCAGAGGGATGGTCGTCCCTAATCCTCATGACGTTCGGATGACGGTCCCCTCGGCCGTGAGCGAAGTCTGCCAGTTCGAGTAGCCGTTCTGTCCCGAATCATCGGTTAGCTGCGTCCCGGCCGTCGACCATCGCTGATGATGGAGGCCCTCGTCGCGCCACCTTTCGTACATCCTCGCGGCTGCCTTCCAGAAGCACCCAGCGAGGATGAGACCTCTGATCCCGCAACCTGAGCAGTTGCTCGTCTATTCGACTGATACCTCCGTTCCTAGCGTCGCCTCCAGGGCCCAACGAGGGCCACGAGAGGACGGAGGTGATCGACGTGAGGCTCATCTTGACCCCCACCACGATCCGGCTCCTCGCTTCGCGCGAACCGCGCCAAGCGAGTTCCCCGGGTCGCGAGCCCGGGTCACGCAGCGGACCGGCGACACGGGCGGCGATGGTCGCCATCGTGCTCGTCGTGGCGATCGGCGCGACCATCGTGACGGCGCGAGCCGCCGCCGCTCCCGCTCCGGCACTTCGGGCGGGCAAGGAGATCACGACGTCGACTGCCGCTCAGCTGAGTACGGGTGCCGCACAATCGGCCGAAGCCGAGCGCAAGCCGGACATCGTGCTGATCCTCACCGACGACCAGCGCGTCGACACCCTGTGGGCCATGCCGACCGTTCAGTCGGAGCTCGTGGCCAAGGGCATCGAGTTCACGAGCGGGTACGTTTCGAACCCGCTGTGCTGTCCCAGCCGCGCGAGCATCCTCACCGGCCGATACTCGCACGGCACCGGTGTGTACACGAACCACCCCAAGCAGCCGAACGGGGGGTTCCCCGCCTTCCGCGACGGGTCCACGGTGGCCACCTGGCTGCACGCCGGCGGGTACCGCACCGGGCTGTTCGGCAAGTACCTCAACGGGTACACGGGTACGTACGTCCCGCCGGGCTGGGACAAGTGGTTCGTGACCTACGACAACGGCGCCTTCTACGACTACACCGCGAGCGCCGATGGCGTCTTGAGGACCTTCGGGTCGGACCCCGCAGACTACGGCACGGACGTCCTGGCCAGCCGGGTGACCAACTTCATCAGGTCCACCGATCCCGCCCGGCCCTTGTTCGCTTACTTCGCGCCTCACGCGCCGCACGGGCCGGCCACTCCGGCACCCAGCGATGGAACGGCCTTCTCCGAACTTCCTCGGTGGCGCCCGCGGAGCTACGACGAGGCGAACGTGTCCGACAAGCCGGCGTACATCCAGAAGCGAGACCTGCTGGCCGAATCGTCCGCGCCAGGGGTCGATCGGTTCCGCCTGAGCCAGTATCGCTCGCTGCTGGCGGTGGACCGGGCCGTCTCGGCGATCCTGGACACGCTGGCCGAGACGGGGCGGCTGTCGAACGCCATGATCGTCTTCACGGCCGACAACGGGTTCCTGTGGGGAGAGCATCGCTGGCGCTCGAAGCTCGTCCCGTACGAGGAGAGCATCAGGGTTCCCTTCGTGGTGCGAGACGACGCCATGATCGTCTCGCCCCGCAGCGACGACCACCTGGTCCTCAACGTCGACCTCGCCCCCACCTTCGCCCAACTGGCCGGCGTCGGCGCCCCGGGGGCCGAGGGACGGAGCCTGCTTCCGCTCCTCTCCTCACCCACGGTGCCGTGGCGAACCGACTTCCTGCTGGAGCACCTGGAACGGGGGCCCAGAGGCGTCCCCACGTACTGCGGGGTGCACTCGCAGCAGTTCGTGTACGTGACCTACGTCACCGGTGAGGAGGAGCTGTACGACTTGGTCCGTGACCCGCACCAGTTGTCGAACAAGGCCCGGCAGGACGCATACCGTGACGTCCGTCGCGAGATGCGACGCCGCCTGGTGGAGCTGTGCGATCCCCTTCCACCCGGATTCGCGTTCAGCTTCTGACGCGAGCGCCCCGGCACCGGGCGGATCTAGACGGTCCAGGCCGGCTCGCTTCGTGCTTTCCGACAGAGGCCGGACTGGACTTTGACCGGCAGCAAGAGCTACACGTGCACCCCGTGGCGGCTCGGGGCGAGGTCCGGGTGATGGTGTCCTTCGGCCCGACCTCGAGCCCGCTGCTCGCGCACGCCGTCGCCTACGGCGATCGAGCACGCGGGGTGCACCGACGAGCTCCGCTCGGGAACCTGGGAGGCCACGTTTCGGATCGGGTCTGACGAGCGGGACTACGGCGAGCTTCGCCAGATGCTCGGTCTCGTGGCGGGATGGAAGAGCACCCGGGTGAAGGTCGACGGATCGGCCGCGCCAGATCGTGATGGCGATGCTCGCCTGCGCCAGGGACTGGCTCCGCTTCCAGGGGCGCTGCGGCGCCGTGTTTTCCTCGCCCCGGGGCGCGCCACGCTGTCGGGCCTGTCCGCTGTACGACCCGGGATACCGGCCGAGTTCTGGGTCGAGAAGAGGCCGGTCATCGAGGGTGGGGAGGTGCCGGACTACGTCCCCGGGGAGTGCACCGGGCCGTAAGCGCCAAACAGCTCGTCGAAGGCCCGCACGGCATCGTGCTGCATGGAAGGCAGGACATGGGAGTACAGGTCGAGCGTGATCCCAACGCT
>JBOGVI010000481.1:0-10170 GCA_050692695.1 Actinomycetota bacterium | reverse complement strand
CCCCTGGGGTGCAGACTGGTGGTGCCGACTGTCGACTTCGCGCCTCGCCGTTCGTCTTAACACGACCGTACACACCGGGTCGATTTGACCCACGACATGAGGAGTGACCATGACCGGCTCTTCCACTCAGGGAATCAAGACCGTGCTGCATCCCGTGTCCGACCTGGCGAAGGCCAAGGCAGTGTACGCCGCCCTGCTCGGCGTCCCGCCGCAGTCTGACGCGCCCTACTACGTCGGCTTCGAGGCCGCCGGTCAGCAGATCGGGCTGGTGCCGGGCAGTGGACCGCAGGGCATGACCTCGCCTGTGGCCTACTGGCACGTGCCGGACATCGAGGCGAAGCTGGCCGAGGTGACCGCCGCGGGGGCCACCGTGAAGGAGCCCGCGCACGACGTCGGTGGCGGCCGCCTGGTGGCCACCGTCACTGACCCCGACGGCAACGTGCTCGGGCTGCTCCAGGACCGGTGAGTGCCGCCCCCGCCCCCGGCGGCACCACGGAGCCGGAGCGGACTTCGGCCGACGATTGCTTGCGGGGCGGAGTTGGACCGGGGAGAGCCTGCACAGGAGGGAACGATGAGCGCAAAGCAGGACACGCAGAAGTCCACCAAGCGCACCACCGCCAACGGCACGACGTCCAAGGGATTCACGGACGAGGAACGAGCCGCGATGCAGGCGCGCGCCAAAGAGCTGCAGGCGGAAGCGCGCGCGACCAAGAACAAGGCGGACGCGGAACGCGACGTGCTCGCGAAGATCGCCGAGATGCCGGAACCGGATCGCGCCATGGGCGAGCGGCTCCATGCCATCGTCAAAGCCAGCGCGCCAGTTCTCTCGCCGAAACTCTGGTACGGGATGCCCGCGTATGCCAAGGACGGCGAGGTCGTCTGCTTCTTCCAAAGCGCGCAGAAGTTCAACTCGAGGTACGCGACGTTCGGCTTCAACGAGGCGGCGAACCTCGACGAAGGCGCCATGTGGCCGACCTCCTTCGCGCTGAAGGAGTTGACCGCCGCCGAAGAGGCAAGGATCGGCGCGCTCGTGAAGAAAGCGGTGAGCTGAGCCCAGCTCCTGAACCCCGCTCCCCGCCCCGTCACCTACGACCGAGCCGCCTACCGCGCCCGCGACGTGATCGAACGCGCCTTCAACGCTTCAAACCAGGTAACAGCGGACCGTTGCCGCGACCGCGCCGACGAAGGAGAACCAGACGTACTGCTCGAAGCTGGTTAGATAGAGCCAGGCAACGCCGACGGAGACCGCGAAGGCGGCCCCGCCTAACAGATGGAGACGCGATGAGCATAGCCACGAGGACGGACACGCAGTCGCCTACTGCCGCGGACGCAAGATTGGTTAGTTCGTACGGTGGTCTCCCATGCTCGGGCCTGGCGGCCTCCGTTTCGCGCTGCATCCTCTTTCCTTCCACTCCCGTGTCCGGGCGGGTGGCCCGTTCGCTTGGTGCAAACGCCGAACCGGGCTCACGTGTCCGGTGGCCGCTCCGACCGGCGCGGGCGGGTAGGACTCGAGCCGGCGGGATTGGAAGGATGGCGGGGGGGCTCGCCATGACACCGCGGGGAGAGGTCATGGAGCCATCGGGGAGGCTTGGCGACCAGGGTGGAGGGGTTGGTGGCCGTCGCTCGCCAACGACCACGGCCACCGTCCGGCCGGGCGCTGCCGCCGCGGGACGCGACTCGTCAGGCGGCGGAGGCCGTGCACCGGATCGAGCCCCGCCCGGCTCATGTTCTCACCGGCGGTAGGAGAGCGGCCGAGGGCGAGGCGGACGGGCTCTAGGGCGTAGTTGAGCACCTTCAGGTGAGCGGCCCCCAATCCCTAGCGCACACCCACACGCTGTGACCTGGGGCGCTGTGGTTCTTACAATGTTCCCTCCGCCTCCGCGTGGAGAGGCCGGGGAGGAAGCGTGGAGCTGCGAGCGGACTCCCCGTTCCCTCCTTCGCTCCCCACGAGCACCTGTCGGTCAGCGGATGAGCAGGGCTAGGCTTACGGAGTCCCGCTGACGAGGGGCCACGCGCATGCCCTACGCGACGAATCCGAACGATCACGTCCGAACCTTCTTCGAAGACTCGGGGGGCGGCGGAAAGCCGGTTCTCGTCTACCCGGGCTTCACGGATGCTCTCGAGCACGCGAAGGCCTCTCCTCTCGCTCGGGCGCTCAAAGAGGACTTCCGCCTCGTCTTTGCCGACCACCGCGGCCAGGGCCGCAGCGACAAGCCATACGAGGTTGCCTCCTACACCTTGACCACAAGGGTCGCTGATGCCGTGGCGATACTGGACACCCTGGGTATCGAAAGAGCCCACTACATCGGCTTCTCGTGGGGCGCCCGTCTCGGTTTCGCGATCGGCGAGCATGCTCCCGAGCGCGTGCTTTCGTTGGTTCTCTGCGGCAACCAGCCCTACGCATGGCCGGTCGACGGTTCGATGTTGCGGGCCGTCTCCGACGCGGTCGCGGCCGGAAGAGAGCACGGGATGGTCGCGTTCGTCGAGACGTGGGAGTCCTCGCTCGGCGAGAGGTTCCCGGAGCCCGGACGGACCTGGATGCTCGAGAACGACCCCCTTGCGCTGGACGCCGAGTTCCGATCTCTCTTCATCGAGGGATCCATATCGCAGGACCTTACGAAGTGGAACGTCCCGTGCCTCATCTACGCAGGCGAGGAAGACGAGATGCACGAGAACGCGGCACGAGCGGCAACGGAGATCCCTAGCGCCACGTTCGTCTCGCTCCCAGGCCACACACACTTCCCAGCTGAGCGGGTGTCAGGTCAGTTGCTTCCGCGCGTTCTGGAGCTGTTCCGCTCAGCTGTACCCTGATCACGCCGAGGGCAGCTCTTACGAGAGGCGACGCGACCCCAGCCGCGCATATCCACCCACACTCTCTGACCAGGCGCGCTGTGGTTCTTACACTGTTCCCTTCGCCTCCGCGTGGAGAGATCGGGGAGGGAAAGCGGAGTCGAGGCAGACTCCCCATGCTCTCTTCCCCCGCATATGCTCTTCGCTCGATGTCAGAGGAGGACCGCAAGGCCGGTGCGCCGGATCGGACCACGCTGGCAGCGTTCGTACTTTCGGTGACACTCGCCGGTGGGAACGCCGTCGCGATCCGGTACATGTCCTGCCAGACGTGCGAGCTCGACCCTTTCTGGGGCGCCGCGACTCGGTTCCTCATCGCCAGCTTGATCTTCGCCGTGATCAGCGCTGTGATCCGTGCGCGCATGCCGCGCGGGCGCGCGCTGATGGGTGCGGTGCTCTACGGGGGACTGCAGTTCGGCGCCGGGTTCGGGCTCGTCTACTGGGGACTAGTGCGGGGCGCCCGCCGGGCTCGGGCAGGTTTTGCTCGCGTCCGTGCCGCTGCTGACGTTCGGACTCGCTCTCGCCCAGCATCAGGAGCGCTTCCGGTGGGAGGGGCTCGTAGGCGCAGCGCTGGCGATCGGCGGCATCGCTGTGGTCTTCAGCAGCGGCGTCGACGCCGGCGTACCGCTGACGTCCATGCTGGCGATCCTGCTAGGCGCCGCCTGCTGGGCGGAGGCCCTGATCGTGGTCAAGGGCTTCCCTCCCGTGCATCCGGCAGCGATGAACGCCATTGGAATGGCGGTCGGGACGGTCGTCTTGCTGGCGCTGACGTTGATCTTCGATGAAGCGTACGTAATCCCGGAGGCCAGCTCGACGTGGGGTGCCCAGGTGTACCTGGTGATCGCGGGTTCGATCGGAGTGTTCTGGCTGTACGTCTTCGTGCTAAGAGGCTGGACGGCGAGCGCAGCCTCGTACCAACTGGTGCTCATACCGCTCGTAACGGTCGTGGTGGCGGCCTGGCTACAGGATGAGCGGATCACCGGGACGTTCGCAACCGGATCGATCCTGGTGCTCATCGGCGTCTACTTCGGGGCGCTCCGGCGTCCGTCTGCGAGGCAAGGCACGACCCGACCCCAGTCGCGAGGACTGACCCACACAAGCTGACCTCGAGCTCTGTGGTTCCAGTGCTGTTCCTTCCGCCTCCGGGACAGAGGCTCGCAAGACGCTGCAGCGATTCGATCGATCCGGCACGAGCAGCGTGCCGGCATGCTGAGATCAACGATGGGTGGCCCCGCCGATCATGATCGCGTCGCACGACTACGCCGCCCGACCGACTGTCGGTGGCACCGCCTATGCTCCGTCGGTGGGTAGGCAGATGATTGCCGGTGAGCCGGTCGAGGAGCTTCTCAAGGCGTTGCGGCAGCTCACGTGGAGGAAGACGGGCACCGGGAAAATCAGGTTGTCCGCCTCGCTCGATGGAGAGCTCGGAGGGCCCTTGTGCCGAGCTCTCATCCGGATCGAGCGAGAGCTGCTGCAAAACGGGGAGGCCGTCAGCAGGCCAGGAGTGCACGTGCGGACCCCCGAGCAACGCCGGGCGGACGCTGTGGTCGCCCTGGCCGAGGACGCGCTGCAGGAGACGCTGCTCGCGGCCTGGCGAGGGCTCGGGGCTTTCGAGCGGCGAGCGTCCGTCCGCACCTGGCTCTACTCGGTCGCAACCAGTCGCGCCCTGAACATGCTCCGAGCCGCGAAGCGGCGACCGCAGGTGGAGCTTCCGCTGCCGGACGTGTCGCTCCCCGAGCCGACGCGACTCGCCGAGCCCCTCTGGCTCGAGCCGTACCCCGACGTCCTGATCGAGAACGAGCTCGAAAGCCCGCCCGGCCCGGAGGCGCGCTACGAGACGAAGGAGGCGATCTCGCTGGCCTTCGTCACGGCGCTGCAACTGCTGCCGGCGCGACAGCGGGCCGTGCTGATCCTGCGCGACGTGCTCGGCTTCCGTGCCTCGGAAGTAGCCCGGATGCTCGACTCGAGCGTGGAGTCGGTGACGAGCGCGCTCAAGCGCGCCCGCGCCACGCTGGAAAGCCGGCCACACGCCGAGCCGCCGCCGCAGCCTGACTCACCTACCGAGCGCCAGCTCGTAGGGCGACTCGCCGCCGCCTTCGAGGCGAGCGATGTCGACGCCATCGTGGCTCTGCTCGCCGACGACGTGCGGCTGAGCATGCCGCCGCTCCCGCTCGAGGACATCGGTCGCGACGACGCCGCCCGCTTCTACGCGGTCGTCGCCGCACGACCGGGTCGCCGCCGCATCATCCAGACCAGAGCCAACGGGCAGCCCGCGCTCGCGTTCTACTCCCGGGATGCCACCGGGGACGTGTTCCGCGCGACCAGCCTGCTCGTGGTCACGCCCGGCGTTTCGCCGCGCTCACCCGATTCGACACGAGCGTGCTCCACCATTTCGGGCTCCCGCGGATCCTGCCCGAGTGAGCCAGCGCGATCCGCCGGCGCCGGCGACGCTATGGCGTCGAGACGGTGCCGCGGTAGTCGCCCTCCCCGTCGTCGGCGGAGGTGAAGGTGCCGACGAACTGGATGACGCCCGTTGCGCCGGCAAAGCTGCGTGCTCGGAGCCTCCCCGCCCCCCGCTCGAGATCCTCAGCAACGGAGCCGTCAGGCCGCTGCCACCGACAACTCCCCTCGATCAGCGTGGAGCCGGAGGTGCGGGGACGCCACTGAGGGAGTCAGCCGGGAGACATCGGGGAGCCTCCCCCATGATGCCTCCGGACGCTCGGTCGGTTGACGGCTCGATATGCATCGCCTGACCCTGACGGAGACTCCGCCGGCCTGAACGGAGACTTGGCCGGCGGGAGCGCGTTCGAAGGACCTGATCGCACGCCCACGCGGATCACAACTCCCCGAACCGCTGGATCTCCACCCCATGCTGATCCAGCAGAGGCTGACTTCCTCGAGCGGTCGCCTCGTCTTCCCCTGTCTTGAACGGATCCGCGTGCTTCGTGTCGGCCATGTCACCCTCCTCTTCGGGTTGCCCCGGGATCGACCTATGGCACTCGAGAGCAAAGCTCTTCCAGGGGCCGCGACGACGAAGCATCGAGCGACCCAGTGCCCATCAGGGCGGCGGCCAACCGGTTGGATTGCGCCCGCCCCGGCCCCCCCGATAGAATGCCCGCTCCGAGCAGCCACATCGGAAGGATCGCTGCGACCGTCACTGCCGCAGCACGAACGGGGGGGTATGCATGTGGCAGCGTAGGTTTCGTTCGTGGTTCGTGATCCTTGCCCTTGTCGGCCTCGTCGCGGCCGCTTGCGGCGACGACGGGGACGGCGGCGGAGGCGGCGGAGGCGAGGGGAGCATCTGGGTGCTCCTCCCCGACACCGCAACGTCCGACCGCTGGGAGAAGGACGACCGGCGGTTCTTCGGCCAGGCGTTCGAGGCGGCGGGCCTGGCCGAGGGAGACGACTTCACCATCGTGAACGCCGAGGGTGACGCCGCGACCCAGCAGTCGCAGGCCGAGCAGGCCATCGCAGACGGCGCGCGCGTGATCGTGCTCACCAGCCTCGACACGGGCTCCGGCTCCGCGATCATCGACCAGGCCAAGGAGGCGGACGTTCAGGTGGTCGAGTACGACCGGTTCAACACTGGAGGCTCGGGCGGCGCGGCCTACGTGAGCTTCGACAACGTCCAGGTGGGCGCGACTATGGCGGAGTTCCTGGAACCGGCCATCGACGCCCTCGGCGTGCCGACACCACGCGTCGTGATGCTGAACGGCGGCGAGGAGGACAACAACTCCTTCCTGTTCCGGGCCGGCTACGCCGAGACCGTCGAGGCCCGGGTCGATGCCGGAGACTGGGAGCTGGTCGCCGACCAGCACGTCCCCGCGTGGGACAACGCCGAGGCCCAGACGATCATGGAGCAGATCCTCGTCGCGAACGACAACGACGTCGACGCGGTGTTCGCGGCCAACGACGGTCTCGCCAACTCGGCCATCAACGCGCTCGAGCAGGCGGGCGTCGGGCCGGTCCCGGTGAGCGGCCAGGACGCCACGGTGGCCGGGATGCAGAACATCCTGCTGGGCAAGCAGACGATGAGCGTCTACAAGCCGATCGAGGCCGAGGCATCCGTCGCGGCCGCCGTCGCGCTGGCGCTTCGGGCAGGCGACGACATCACGGCCATCGATCCCGGCTTCGAGTTCTCGATCTTCGGCATCGAGGCCGCCACGGGCCAGCCCACCGAATCGGCCGAGGGCGAGGGCATCGTTCCCTACTTCGGCCTGGTGCCGGTCGGCGTGACGGCGGACAACATCGCCGAGACCGTCATCGCCGACGGGTTCCTGACGGTGGCGGACATCTGCACCGGCGACGTCGCGGACACAGACTTCTGCCAGGCGAACGCCTGACCAGGGATCGAGGGGGCGGAAGCGGTGGACGGCGGGGGATCGTGACCGAGGCCCCGCCGTCGCCGCGGGCTCTGGCCGAAGGCGAAGGACATGGCTGACGAAGCACCCCTCCTGGAGTGCAGGGCCGTCTCCAAGGCGTTCGGCGCCGTTCAGGCCCTCTACCGGGTGGACTTCGAGGTCCGCCGGGGGGAGGTGATGGCCCTCGTCGGCGACAACGGGGCCGGCAAGTCCACCCTGATCAAGGGGATCGCGGGGATCTACCCGTTCGATGAGGGAGAGGTCTACTTCGAAGGCGAGCGCGTCAGCATCCACGGCCCCCGCGACGCCGGCAAGCTCGGCATCGAGGTCGTGTACCAGGATCTCGCGCTCGCCGACAACCTCGACGTCGTGGGCAACATGTTCCTCGGCCGGGAGCGGACCCGGTGGGGGTTCGTGCTCGACGAGTCGAGCATGGAGGGTGCCGCACAGGAGACGCTAGACGGCCTGTCCGTCACCACGCTGCGGTCGGTCCGTCAGACCGTGGCCGGTCTGTCCGGCGGGCAGCGGCAAGCGGTGGCGGTCGCCAAGTCGGTCATGTGGAACTCGCTCGAGCTGATCCTGGACGAGCCCACCGCCGCCCTGGGGGTGGCTCAGACCCGGCAGGTGCTGGACCTCGTGCGCCGCCTGGCGGAGAAAGACTTGGGGGTTGTGATCATCTCCCACAACCTCCACGACGTGTTCGAGGTCGCCGACCGGATCACGGTGCTCCGCCTCGGCCAGCGGGTGGCCATGCTCGAGAGGTCCAAGACGACCCAGCAGGAGGTCGTGCAGGCCATCACCGCCGGCACGCTCACCCACGTGCCGGGGATGGCCGACGCCCGAGTGACCGAAGCGTGACGACGGGACCCGACGTCGGGGGAGCAGGTTCGGGCCCGGAGACGGCCGTCACACCTGAGGAGGCGCTCCCGCCCGCCACTGGGGGCGTCCCCCCGCCGCCCGAGACGGTGTCGGGCTACGTACGCCGAAGGTGGGAGGCCATCCTGGCCGGCGAGCTCGGGTCGATACCGATCGTGGTCGGCCTGGTGGTCATCGCGATCGTCTTCGGCACCCTCGACAGCACGTTCTTCGTGGAGCGCAACTTCACGAACCTGCTGCTCCAGATCGCCCCGGTGGCCACGATCGCCATCGGCGTCGTGTTCGTCCTGTTGATCGGCGAGATCGACCTGTCCGTGGCCTTCGTGAGCGCCGTCGGCGGGGTGGCCATGACGCTCCTGCTGCGACCGGGGGATCCCGGGTGGCCCTGGTGGCTCGCCATCGCCTTCGCGCTCGCCGTCACGACGCTCATCGGCCTCCTCCAGGCGCTCGTCATCACCAAGGCCGGCGTGCCGTCGTTCGTCGTCACGCTGGCCGGCCTGCTGACGTGGTCGGGGGTGGTCCTCATCCTCATGACCAGGTACTCGACGGCGGGGACGGTCAGGATCCAGGACCCCACGGTGGTCGGCATCGCCAACAACTTCCTGAGCAACGCGTGGGGCTGGGTGGTGGGAGGTGCGGTCGTCGCCGGCTACGCGCTCCCACAGATCCAGAGCGCGCGGTCCCGACGCGCTCGCGGCCTGGAGGCGAAGCCGGGCCTCGTGCTGATGCTCCAGATCGCCGGTCTCGCCGTCCTCACGCTCGCCGCGGTCTGGTACGCGAACCGGGACCGAGGAGTGCCGACGGTGACGCTGATCCTCCTGGTCCTCATCGTGTTCTGGTCGTTCGTCGCGACGCGGCTCCGGTTCGGCCGCCACGTCTACGCTGTCGGCGGCAACCCCGAAGCAGCTCGGCGTGCCGGGATCAACGTCGACCGGGTCCGCATCATGGTGTTCATGATCAGCGGGTTCATGGCCGGCGTGGGCGGGATCATCCTCGCGTCCCGACTGCGGTCCGTGGCCACCGGGACGGGCGGCGGCAACCTGCTCCTGAACGTCATCGCCGCCGCCGTCATCGGGGGCACCAGCCTCTTCGGCGGCTCCGGCCGGGTCGTCTCGGCGCTCCTCGGGGCCCTGGTGATCACCGGGATCCAGAACGGCATGGGCCTGCTCAATCTCCCCCAGGGGAACCAGTTCGTGATCACCGGGCTGGTACTCCTCGGCGCCGTGCTCGTCGATGCCCTGGCGAAGCGCCGCCGCGCGGCCCGTGGGGTCGTGTGATGGGCGTCGCGTGCGGCGAGCGGGAGGTGATGGCCTGATGACGTATGAACCGAAGCCGGAGCACCGGTTCTCGTTCGGGCTGTGGACCGTGGGGAACGTGGGCATCGATCCGTTCGGGGCACCGGTGCGCGATGCGCTCTCACCGGTCCAGATCGTTGAGCTGTTGGCGGCGGTCGGCGCGTGGGGGGTGAACGTCCACGACAACGATCTCGTGCCCATCGACGCGAGCTCTCACGAGCGCGACCAGATCGTGGGCGATTTCAAGAAGGCGCTCGATGCCACGGGCCTGGTCGTCCCCATGGCTACCTCGAACCTGTTCCGCGAACCCGTGTTCCGCGACGGGGCCTTCACCGCGAACGATCCCAAGGTGCGGGCGTTCGCCATCCAGAAGACGATGGGGGCAATCGACCTGGGGGTCGAGCTCGGGGCGACCACCTTCGTGTTCTGGGGAGGACGAGAGGGGGTCGAGACGGATTCCTCCAAGGACCCACTGCGGGCGCTCGAGCGGTACGCGGACGCGCTCAACTTCCTGTGCGCGTACGTGAAGGACCATAGGTACGACCTCCGGTTCGCCCTCGAGTCCAAGCCGAACGAGCCGCGCGGCGACATCTACCTGGCCACGACCGGCGCGATGCTCGCGTTCATCGAAACGCTCGACAACCCCGAGATGGTGGGGGTGAACCCGGAGGTCGGCCACGAGCACATGACGGGGCTGAACTTCACGCACCACGTCGCCCAGGCCTGGTCGATGGGCAAGCTCTTCCACATCGACCTGAACGACCAGATCCCGGGGCGCTTCGACCAGGACC
>JBOGVI010000480.1:0-8128 GCA_050692695.1 Actinomycetota bacterium | reverse complement strand
TGCCGGTCCACCTCGAGCTTGGTCTCGCCGGGACCGCGCGTCCCGATCCCACCGCCGAGGCGGGACATGGCCTCGCCCCATCCCCGGAGGCGAGGAAGGAGGTAGTTGAGCTGGGCCAGCTCCACCTGGGCCTTGCCTTCGCGGGACCGCGCGTGCAGCGCGAAGATGTCGAGAATGAGCGCGGTCCGATCGATCACCTTGGTCCCCAGCCGCTCTTCCAGGTTCCGGAGCTGGCCCGGGGTGAGCTCGTCGTCCAGGATGACCGCGTCGGCGCCGCTCGAGTGCACGGTACGGTGGATGTCCTCGAGCTTCCCCTTTCCCACGAACGTCGCCGGGTCCGGGTCGGACCGCGTCTGCACGATCCGCGCCACCGGCTGCGCGCCGGCCGAGTCGGCCAGGGCCGCCAGCTCGTCCAGGTCCGAATGGTCGATGCCGTGCCCCACCCCGACCAAGACGGCCTTCTCCCGGACGCGCGGGGTCCACGTGGCCGAAAGCGGCGACTCCAGGACGTTCGACCGGCGGACCGGGCGCCGCCTCCTGCCGTCCTGCGACATCAGGACAGCACCCCTGCGATGCGGTCCATGGCCTCGGCCAACCGGTCGTCCGGGACGGTGAGGGAGAACCGGACGAAGCCCTCGCCGCGCGACCCGTATCCCGTCCCGGGCGCGACGAACACGCCGGCCTCGTCGAGAAGAAGGTCGGCGAACTCGGCCGACGTCCTCCCATCGGGCGTGGGCGCCCACACGTAGACCGAGCCCAGGGGCGGCTTGAGCGACCACCCCAGGTTGTTCAGCGTCCCCACTACGACGTCGCGCCGCCGTTGATAGACCGCGCGCAGCTCGTCGAGGTGGTCCTGGGGCCCGGCCAGGGCGGCGATGGCCCCCCGCTGGATCGCGGTGAACTGGCCGGAGTCGAGGTTCGTCTTCACCACGGACAACGCCCGGATGGCCTCCGCGCTCCCGGCGCACCAACCGATCCGCCACCCGGTCATGTTGAAGAACTTCGAGGCCGACCCGAACTCGAGCGCGACCTCCATAGCCCCCGGGACCTGAAGGATCGAGGGCGCCACGTACCCGTCGAAGGTGATCTCGGAGTACGCAGCATCGTGCGCGACGAGCAGGTCGTGAGCGCGGGCGAAGGCGATCGCGTGCTCGAAGGTCCCGCGGTCGACCACGGCCGCGGTGGGGTTGCTCGGGTAGTTCAGCCACAGCATCTTCGTGCGTTCCGATACCGGCGCCGCGTCGAAATCCGGCTGATAGCCGTTCTCCGGGATCAGGGGGAGCGCCACCGGTGTTCCGCCGGCGAGTCGGGTGGCCACGCCGTACACGGGGTAGCCAGGGTCGGGCACCATCGTCTCGTCACCGGGGTCGACGAACGCCACGGGCAGGTGGCCGAGGCCCTCCTTGGACCCGATCAGCGCCAGCACCTCGGTCCGTGGATCGAGGTCGACGTCGAACCGCCGCGCGTACCACTCCGTCACCGCCTCCCGGAACTCGAGGCTCCCCCAGTACGACGGGTACCGGTGGGTCGACGGGTCGCGCACCGCCTCCCGCATGGCCTCCACGACGTGCTCGGGCGTCGGCATGTCGGGGTCGCCGACGCCGAGCGAGATGATGTCGACGCCCTCCGCCCGCTTGGCGGCGAGCCTGTCGTCCAGCGCCGCGAACAGATACGGGGGGAGCGACTCGATCCGCCGAGCGATCCTCATCCGGCTCCCCGCGATGCGAGCCATGCTTCGTCCAGGGTGGCCTCGCACACGCGCTCCGCCGGTCCGGTCAGCAGCACCTCGTGCTCCGTTCGCTCAACGAAAAGCGATCCGCCCGGGAACCGGATCTCGGCCCGAGTGGGGACCAGCCCGGCCTCGTTCGCAGCAACCAGTGCGGCGCACGCCCCGCTGCCACAGGCCATCGTCTCGCCGACCCCGCGCTCCCATACCCGAACCCGGAGGCCGTCGCCTTCCACCGCCACGAACTCCACGTTGGTCTTCTCCGGGAACAGGTCGTCGTGCTCGACGGCCGGCCCGATCCCGTGCACGTCCACCCGCTCCGGGTCCTCCTCGACGAACAGGACGAGATGGGGGTTGCCCATCGACACGGCGCTGGCCTTGAACGTCCGGCCGAGGGCGTCGAAGGGCTCGGCAAGGAAGGGCTCGCCGGCCGGTCCGCCCATCGGGATGTCCCTCCGGGCGAACGCGGGAGGTCCCATGCCGACGGTGACCGACCGAACCACCCCATCATCCACGCGGAGCGACAGGTGCTTCGAGCCGTCCCGGGTCCCGACGTCCAGCTCGGTCCGGTTCGTGTGGCCCCGCTCATACACCATCTTCGCCAGGCAGCGGATGCCGTTGCCGCACATCTCGGCCACGCTGCCGTCGGCGTTCCGGTAGTCCATGAAGAAGTGGCCGTCGCCGGCGCGCGTTACCCGGATGACCCCGTCGGCTCCCAGTCCGAAGTGCCGGTGGCAGAGGGCCGCGGCGAGTCCCGGGGTGAGGGGCCGCTCCTCGTCGAGGTCCTCGAGCATGACGAAGTCGTTGCCGGTCCCGTGGTACTTCCACACCCGAAGCTCATTCACCCTGGAGGTACTCCGTCAGCTCGTCCACGATCGCCGCGGCGCCGTCCTCGTCGGCATCGAACCATCGGATCCGAGGGTCCCGTCGGAACCACACCATCTGGCGGCGCGCCAGCTCCCTCGTCCGCTTGACCGTCTGCGCCACCGCCTCTTCCAGCGAGAGCTCGCCCTCGAGGTGGCGCGCGAACTCAGCGTACCCGATGGCCTGGCTGGCGGTGAGCCATCCGAGCAACCCTCGATCGAGCAGCATGCGAACCTCGTCGGCGAACCGCGCCTCCACCATCGCCCGAACCCGGGCCTCGATCCGGCGCGCCAGGGCGGCCCGAGGAACGTCCACCCCGGCAGCGAGGACCCGTTCGGCCGGATACCGCTCCCAGGCCTCGGCGTAGCTGGACATGGGCCGCCCGGTCATCGCGGCAACCTCTAGCGCGCGAACGGTCCGTCGAACGTTCGAGGGTTCGATCCTGGCCGCAGCCACCGGGTCGAGGCCGGCCAGGCGCTCATGCAAGCGCTCCGGCCCGAGCACCGCGGCCTGCGCCTCGAGCTCCCCCCGGGCCTCCGGGTCCGTCCCGGGGAACTCCAGGTCGTCCACCGCGGCCCGGAAGTACAGGCCTGAGCCGCCAACCAGCATCACCCGCCGGCCCCGGCCCTCGATCCCCTCGATGGCCTCCCGGGCCAGCCGCTGGTACCTCGCCACGGAGAACGGCTCCTCCGGGTCCGCCACGTCCAGCAGGTGGTGCGGCACCCGAGCCCGCTCCGCCGGTCCGGGCTTGGCCGTCCCCACGTCCATCCCCCGGTACACCAGCATCGAGTCCACCGACACGAGCTCGGCCCCCAGGTGTTCCGCGATGACGACCCCGGCCTCGGTCTTGCCCGAGGCGGTGGGGCCGACCAGCGCGAGGAGCGGTCGTTCCCCTGCCATCAGCCGGCGGCGGCGGGCTCCGGTTCCGCCTCCGTCCGGGGCGCGCCGGTCACGCGGACGAGCTCACCGACCAGATGGTGCGGGTGGGCCGAGGTGATCTTTGCGTCGAGGAACGTCCCCGGCGCTAGGTCGCCGCCCAGATGGACGACCTTGTTCGTCCGGGTCCGGCCCTGGACCCCGCCCTTTCGCCCCACCCCCTCCACCAGGACCTCCGCGGTCCGCTCCACCATCTCGTGCATCCTCGAGAGCGAGATCGACTCCTGGAGCGCCACCAGCCGGTCGAACCGTTCCTGCACGACGCCCTTGGGAACCTGGCCGGGCATGGTGCCTGCGGGCGTCCCCGGCCGCGGCGAGTACTGGAACGTGAACGCCTGGTCGAACCGGGCGACGCCGACGACGCCGAGCGTGGCGCCGAAGTCCTGCTCCGTCTCGCCGGGGAACCCCACGATGATGTCGGTGGTCACCGCGATGCCGGGGATGGCCTCCCGGATGCGGGAGAGCCACGAGAGGTATCGCTCGCTCCGGTACGAGCGCTGCATGGCCTTCAGGATCCGGTCCGAACCCGACTGCATCGGGAAGTGGATGTGCTCGCACACCCTCTCGCATTCCGCCATGGCCTCGATGACGTCGGGGGTGAAGTCGTGCGGGTGGGGGCTGGTGAATCGGATGCGGCGGATGCCCTCGACGTCGTTCACGGCCCGGAGCAGCTCGGCGAACAGCGGCCGGCGACTGGACCCCGGCACCGTGAGGTCCCGGCCGTACGTGTTCACGTTCTGCCCGAGGAGCGTGACCTCCACCACCCCCCGGCGCCCCAGGCCCTGCACCTCGGCCAGGACGTCGCCCATTGGTCGCGACAGCTGCGGCCCTCTTACGAGCGGAACGATGCAGAACGTACACCGGTTGTCGCATCCCATCGCGATCGACACCCACGCGTGGTGGGCCACCTCGCGGCGGGCCGGGAGCGCGCTGGGGAACACCTCGGTGTACTCGCGAACATCCATCTGCGGTCCCTCGGTCTCGGCCCGCTTCAGGAGCTCGAGCAATCCGGGCAAGGCGTGGGTACCGATCACGACATCGACCCACGGGGCTCGCTCCTGGATCTGCCCTTGGTCCTTCTGGGCCAGGCAGCCCGCGACGACGATCCGAAGGCGGGGGTTCGCCTCCTTGAATGGGCGGAGGTGCCCCAGGTTTCCGTACAGCCGGTTGTCGGCGTTCTCCCGGATGGCGCACGTGTTGAACACGACGACCTGGGCCTCGGCGGCCTCTTCGGCCTGGACGTAGCCGTCCGACTCGAGCAACCCGGCGATCCGCTCGGAGTCGTGTTCATTCATCTGGCACCCGAAGGTGCGAAGCAGGTACCTGCCGCTCATGGCTTCCCCAGGCTACCGCGCGGGGCGCCCTCGCTCCCTAGCGTGCGTACTCCACGGCCCGGGTCTCCCGCACCACGGTGATCTTGATCTGCCCCGGGTACTGGAGCTCCTCCTCGACCTGCTTGGCGATGTCGCGGGCCATCACCTGCGCCTGGAGGTCATCGATGTCCCCCGGCTTGACCATCACCCGGACCTCCCGCCCCGCCTGCATGGCGTACGTCTTCTCCACTCCGGGGTAGGAGGAGCAGATCTCCTCCAGCCGCTCCAGACGCTTGATGTAGGTCTCCAGGCTCTCTCGCCGCGCCCCGGGACGGCCGCCGGAGATGCCGTCGGCGATCTGAGCCAGCACGGCATCGATCGTCCGCTGTTCGACCTCGCCGTGGTGGGACTCGATGCAGTGCACGACCTCGGGGGCCTCCTTCAACCGTCGGGCGATCTCGGCCCCGATGATGGCGTGGGACCCCTCGACCTCGTGGGTCACGGCCTTGCCGATGTCGTGCAGCAGCGCGCCCCGTTTGGGGATCCGGGGATCGATGCCCAGCTCCGCGGCGATGGACCCGGCGATGTGCGCCGACTCCACCAGGTGCTTCAGGACGTTTTGACCGTAGGAGGTCCGGAACTGGAGCCGGCCGAGGAGCTTGACCAGCTCGGCGTGCATGTCGGTGATGCCGACATCCATCACGGCTTCCTCGCCGGCCCGCTTGATCTGCTCCTCAATCTCCTTCTTGGACCGCTCGAACGTCTCCTCGATGCGGGCGGGGTGGATCCGGCCGTCGGAGACGAGCTTCTCCAGGGTGAGCCTGGCCGTCTCCCGACGCACCGGGTCGAAGCAGGACAGGACCACGGCCTCGGGCGTGTCGTCGACGATGAGGTTCACGCCGGTCGCGGCCTCGAAGGCGCGGATGTTGCGGCCCTCCCGTCCGATGATCCGACCCTTCATGTCCTCCGAGGGAAGCGAGAACACCGAGACGGTCGACTCCGAGGTCTGCTCGGAGGCCACCCGCTGGATCGCGATGGTCACGATCTTGCGGGCCCGCCCCTCGCCCTCCTCCCGGGCTCGCTGCTCGATCTCCCTGACGGTGGTCATGGCCTGCCGCTTGGCCTCGTCGACGACCTGGGTCACCAGGGCCTCGCGGGCTTCCTGAGCCGTCATCCGGGCCACGGCCTCGAGCTGCCGGCGGTGCTGCTCGGCGGCCTGCTCCAGCTGCTGCCGGACCTTCTGGAGCTTGGCGTCCCGGTCGTCGAGCTCCGTCGCTCGCGCCTCGACATCGGTGAGCTTGCTCTCGAGAGCCTCCTCCTTCTTGCTCATGCGCTGCTCGCCGCGCTTGACCTCCTCCCGCCGGGATCGGATCTCCTCGTCCGCGTCCCGGCGCATGGCGCCGATCTCCTCCGTTACCTGTCCCAGGGCGTCGCGGACGAGCTTCTCCGCCTCCCGCTCCGCTTCCAGGACGACCTTCTGGGCCCGCGACTCGGCGCTCTGTGCCCTGGTCTGGGCGAAAGCCGCCCGGACCAGGAACCCCAGCAGGACGCCGGCAACCACTGCCACGATCGCTGCGACTACCGGTGCCATTCCAGTCCTCCAGATATGAAAAAGGCCGGACAGAGGCCTCCTCAGGCCCTGTCCGGCCGTGCGTCCGATGAACGAAAGCTAGGGCAGCGTCAAGGACCCGTTGGGCCCCTCGCGCCCCCCGCTGCGCTGTACGTCCTTCCGCTTCCTGTCGGTCATTATTTCAGGCACAAGTCGAACAGATCGTTTTCCTGAAGAGCCTCTCAAAAGCACAATCTACGGCCTGGAGCCCCCCGAAGCAAGGGGTTGCGACAGCCACTACTCGGCGGACTCCGCCTGGAGCCTGAGGGCATCGGTCGCGACCCGCCTGGCCAGGGCCGAGTCGTAGCCCCGCCGGATCAGGAACGAGAACAGGCGGCGGAAGGCCGTCTCGGGAGGAAGATCCCCGAGGCGAGACGCCCGGGTCCGGGCCAGGTCGGCGGCCCGTTCCTCCTCGTCCCCGCCGACCTCCCCCAGCGCGCGGTCGATGACGTCCCGGGCCACCCCCTTGGCCCCGAGAGACGAGGTCACCGCCCGCCGCCCCGAAAGCCGCCGGGTGGCCGCGTGCTCCGCGAACTCCAGAGCGAAGCGCTCGTCGTCGACCAGCCCCACCGACTCCAGGCGGTCCAGCTCCTCGCCGACCTCGACTCGCTCGAACCCCGCCGCCACCAGACGCGTCTCCAGCTCCCGTCGGGACCGCTGGCGGACCGCCAGCAGACGGAGCGCCCGGTCGTGGAGCGACAGCGGGTTCTTCGGCTTGCGGGCCCGCCGGGGAGGGATCATCGCACCTTCCTACGACGCCGGCGCGGCCGAGGGCTCCCGCTCCTTGGGTGACTTCGCCTTCTGCCGGGCCGCCGGCTCCTCGGTCACCACCACGTCCGGGACGACCTGGATCGGCACGTCGCCGTCGTCAAAGGCCGCCAGGCCCACCGCTTCGCGGATCTTCCGCTCGATCTCCCGGGCGATATCGACGTGCTCGGTCAGAAACTGGCGCGAGTTCTCGCGGCCCTGGCCGAGTTGGTCGCCTTCGTAGGTGAACCAGGCCCCGCTCTTCTTGACGATCTCCATGTCCACGCCGACGTCGAGGAGGCTGCCCTCCCTGGAGATCCCCTCGCCGTAGATGATGTCGAACTCGCACTGCCGGAAGGGTGGCGCGACCTTGTTCTTCACCACCTTTACCCGGGTGCGAGAGCCCACCACCTCGGTGCCGTCCTTCAGGTTCTCCACCTTGCGGACGTCGAGCCGGATCGACGAGTAGAACTTGAGCGCCCGGCCGCCCGGCGTGGTCTCGGGGTTGCCGAACATCACGCCGATCTTCTCGCGGAGCTGGTTGATGAAGATGGCGGTGGTCTCGAACCGGGAGAGGGAGCCGGCCAGCTTCCGCATGGCCTGGGACATCAGCCGAGCCTGGAGGCCGACGTGTGAGTCGCCCATCTCGCCCTCGATCTCGGCGCGCGGTACGAGGGCCGCCACCGAGTCGATGACGACGAGGTCCATGGCCCCGGAGCGCACCAGGAGGTCCGCGATCTCCAGGGCCTGCTCGCCGGAATCGGGCTGGGACACCAACAGCTCGTCGATGTTCACCCCCAACCGCTGGGCGTAGGTGGGGTCCAGGGCGTGCTCGGCGTCCACGAAGGCCGAGATGCCGCCCCGTTTCTGGGCCTCGGCGATGATGTGGAGGCACACGGTGGTCTTGCCCGAGCCCTCCGGGCCGAACACCTC
>JBOGVI010000479.1:0-14542 GCA_050692695.1 Actinomycetota bacterium | reverse complement strand
GAGCTGATCCGTCGGTACGGTGACGAGTGGACCGAGTTCGACGCCGGGGCGGTCCGGGTCGGGCTGCACGGCGCCGGGAACGAGAAGGTCCTGCCGCACGGGGGGACCGTGGTCTTCGAGGTCGACGACCTCGACGTTGCGAAGGTCACCTTCGAGGAACGGGGCCTGCGGTTCGACGAGCACCTGGGCGAGGTCCCGGGCCTCGCGCGCTACGCGTCCTTCAGCGATCCCGACGGGAACTCCATGCAGCTGATCGAGTACGTGGGGGCCGAGGGCTGATGGGCCGGCGTGTGGCGGTCGTCGGCGCAGGCATGACGAGGTTCATGCGCCGGGCACAGGAGACGGGGAAGGAGCTCGCGTTCGAGGCGGCCAGGTCCGCGCTGGACTCCTGCCAGCTCACGCTGGCCGACATCGACGCGGTCTGCCTCACTTCGGCCCCCGACGCCTTCGACGGCGTGCACATGAAGGGCGAGTATCTATCCGACGGGGCCGGCGGGGTCGGCAAGCCGTTCATCCGGACGTACGTGGGCGGGGGCAGCGGGGTATTCACGGCGATCCAGGGGTGGTACACCGTCGCGAGCGGCATGTTCGACGTGGCCCTCCTGGTGGCCGAGGAGAAGATGTCGTCGACGCGACCCCACCCTCAAGCGGCGTTCCTGACGATCTTCGACAGCATCCTCGAGCGGCCCCTCGGCCCGAACCTGCTGTGGATCTTCGCGCTCGAGATGAATCGGTACATGTCGGTGTATGGGCTCGACAAGCGCGACATCGCGGCGGTGGCTGTGAAGAACAAGCGGAACGCGGCGAACCATCCCGCGGCGATGCTCGGGCAGGCCGACGTGTCCGTGGAAGACGTGCTCGAGAGCGAGGTCCTCGCGTGGCCGGTGCAGCGGCTCGACGTGTCGCCCATCTCGGACGGCGCGGTGGCCGTCGTGGTCGCATCGGAGGACGCAGCGAGGCGGATCACCGATCGGCCGGTGTGGATCGAGGGCGTGGGATGGAACCTCGACACGGCGTACTGGACGAATCGCGACCTCGTCTACCCGGAGTACGTGGAGAACGCCGCCCGGATGGCCTACACGATGGCCGGGGTGAAGGAACCCCGCAAGCAGATCCACGTCGCCGAGCCTTACGACCCGTTCGACTACAAGGAGCTGCACCACCTGGAGGGGCTGCTGCTGTTCGACAAGGGCAAGGCCCCGGAGGCGGCGCGCGACGGGGTGCTGGACCGCGATGGCGACCTGCCCTCCTGTCCCTCGGGGGGGCTGCTCGGCGTGGGCAACCCGATCGCCGCGGCCGGGCTGATGAAGATCGCCGAGCTGTTCTGGCAGCTCCGCGGGGAAGCCGGTGCCCGGCAAGTTCCCGGTACCCCCGAGCGCGGTGTGGCCCAGGCCTGGGGCGACCTCATGCAGGTCGGCACCGTGGTCGTGATGGGCGTCGACCATGGTCGAGCGGGTGGCGGCGGGGTCGCTGCTCCGCTTGCCATGCCATCCCCTTCCCCGCTCCGCAGCGACCCCGCCGCCGACCGAAGCTCGACCCCACCCTTAGCCACCGCGCTTCCGCTGATCCAGACGCCTCCATTCACTGCAGGTGGGCACCCGCTGTCTGACCAACAGTTCCGATCGGCCGTCGGAGCCGTGGACCACACCGTCGATGCGCGGTACGGGTGGGACGCGGGGGTGGCCATCGGGCGGTTCCTCGACGGGCTCCAGAACGGCAAGATCCTCGGTCGGGAGTGCCGTGGGTGCGAGCGGGTGCTCGTGCCGCCACGCGTGTTCTGCGAGCGCTGCTTCCGGGAGACCGACGGCTGGGTGCGGGTCGAGCACACCGGGATCGTGCAGACGTACTCGATCTGCCACGTGTCCTGGGACATGCAGCCGCTCGAGTCCCCGGAGATCCCCGCGGTCATCTCGATCGACGGCTCGGACGGGGGGTTCCTCCACAAGCTGGGGGAGGTCCAGCCGGACGACGTGCGGATCGGGATGGGCGTCGAGGCCGTGTGGCGACCGGTGGGGGAGCGGACCGGGTCGATCCTCGACATCGCGCATTTCCGCCCACGGAGAGACGGCTGATGCGGGAGAAGATCGCCCAGCCCGACCAGGTGCGCCGGTGGCCGGGTGAGTTCCCGGTCGGCCACCGCTATACGCCCGGCGTCGCCGGCGAGGCCTTCTTCACCGCCCTTCGCGACCGCGGGGCCATCCTCGGGTCGCGATGCGAGGCCTGTTCGTACACGTACGTGCCGGCCCGGCTGTTCTGCGAGCGATGCTTCGCGGAGCTGGCCGCCGATGTTGAGGTCGGCCCGGAAGGCACACTCGTCTCGTTCACCATCGGGTTCGTGGGCGTGGAGGGCGAGCCACTCGACCGGCCGGTCACGCTCGGGCTGGTGCGGCTGGACGGGGCCGACGCCGTCCTCCTCCACCACGTCCTGGACCCGGCCGAGGAGCCCCTCGAGATCGGCGAGCGGGTCCAGGTCGTCGTGAGGCCGGAGAGGCAGCGGACCGGCTCCATCCTGGATATCGAAGGGTTCCGTCCGACCGTCGACCAGTCAGACTGAGGTTCGCCGAAGGCCGTCTCCGGTGCCTCGTATGCTTGGCCCGATGAGCCAGGCATTGTGCGAACGCTGCGGCGAACCGCTCCCCGAGGAGGCCCGATTCTGCCCCAACTGCGGGTTCCCGGTGGGGGCCCCGCCGACGGAGGAGCGGAAGCTCGCGACCGTGGTGTTCGTGGACCTCGTGGGATCGACACAGCTGTCGGCTCAGATCGACGCGGAGCGGTACCGAGAGTTCATTGCCGCCTTCTACCAGGCCGTCACCGAGGAGCTCGAGTCGCTCCGGGGACGGGCGTACAACTTCGCGGGGGACGCGGTGGTCGGCGAGTTCGGGATCCCCACCAGCCACGACGACGACGCGCTTCGGGCCATCCGGGCGGGGCTGTCGATCGTGAAGCGCGTGGAGAGGATCGGAGAGGCGTTCGACATCCCGGTGCCCCTCCGGTGCCGGGTCGGCGTGAATACCGGCCGGGTGGCCATCGGGGCCGAGTCCGCCGAGCGGGGGCTCCTGTTCGGGCCCGTGGTGAACGCCGCGGCCCGTCTCCAGCAGGCCGCCGAGCCGGGCGCGGTGCAGGTCGGCGAGACCACGTGGATGCTCACCAAGGACCAGGTGGAGTTCGGCGATCGCAGGGAGGTGGGGGCCAAGGGGTTCGATGAGGCCCTCCCGACCTGGCCGGTGGTTGCGCTCGTGCCCCGCTCGTCCCGCCGAACCATCCCCCTCGTTGACCGGCGACGGGAGCTCCGCCTTATCACCGAGACCTTCGAACGGGCCGTGGAGGCCCGCCGCGGGCACATGGTGACCCTGTTCGGCGAGCCGGGGATCGGAAAGAGCCGAGTGGCCGACGAGTTCGTGGCGGGCCTGCCGGCGGGGACCAAGGTGCTCACCGGCCGGGCCAGCCCGTTCGAGGAAGACGTGACGTTCGGTCCTCTCGCTCAGATCCTGCTCCAGGAGATGGGAGAGCGCCCCGACGCCTCGCCCGAGCGCCTCCGCTCCCGGCTGGAGGACGTCGTGGCGGCGTGCTGCCCGGCCGACCGGGTCCTGGCGGTCGCGGCCCGGCTGGGCCTCGCCCTCGGCCTTGGAGAGGAACCCCGGGGTGGGAGGCGCTACCGGGTGGCCGAGATCCGATCGGGACTGCTTTCGTTCTTCCAGGGGCTCTCGGCCCGGGGCCCGATCGCGATGGTCGTCGAGGACCTCCATCAGGCCCAGCCCCCCCTCCTCGACCTGCTGGAGCAGGTCGTCCGGGAGGCCAAGGAGCTCCCGCTGCTCCTGCTGTGCGTGGCCCGGTATCACCTCCTGGATGACCGGCCGGATTGGGGCGGCGGGCTCGGCGATTCGTTGAACCTGTACCTGGAGCCGCTGTCGCTCGCCGACGCCACCGAGCTCGCCCTGGAGGCCGGTGAGCGACTGGACGAGGAGACGGCCGAACGGATCGCCCGGCACGCCGGCGGGAACCCGTTCTTCATCGTGGAGACCACCGGCATGCTCATGCACGCGGAGGCGGAGCTCTCCTCCGACGCGGAGCCCCTGCCCCGGGCGCTCCTGCCACCCACCGTCCAGGCGGTGATCGCGGAGCGCATCGACCACCTCGCGCCGGAGGCACGCGAGCTCGTCCGCAAGGCCTCGGTGTTCGCCCGCTCCACGTTCGATCTCACGGAGTTGGCGCTCATCGCCGAGCCGAGTGAGAAAGTGCTCGAGCTGCTGGAGGACGAGGAGCTTCTGGTCCGAGAGGAGGAAGGATCCGACGTCTGGCGGTTCCGGCACGGCCTGGTCCGCGACGTGGCCTACGAGAGCCTTCCAAAGAGGGAACGGCAACGACTGCATCTGCGCGTGGCCAACGCCCTGGCCGAAGACCCCGAGACCGCGGCGCGCTATCCGCGGTCCCTCGCTTATCACTTGGAGCAGGCGGCGAAGGCCTCCCTAGACCTCGACCCGAAGGATCGGACGTTGGCCGACCGCGCTGTGGATGCGCTGGTTCGGTCCGCCGACCTGGCACGCAGACGGATCGACTCCCGGGCGGCCATCGAGCTGTACGAGCGGGCCCTCGCGCTTGCCGGGCCGGAGCGCGAGTGGAGTGATCGCGAGGCCTGGATCCTGTCCGGCATCGGAGAAGCCCGGTACTGGCTGGGCGAGTTCGACGCGGCCGAGGTGCTGCTGTCACGGGCGCTGAAGCTCGCGAGCGAGGACCTGCTCACGGTCCAGGCCCACGCCGGCCGGTTCCTGGGCGACATCCTGCTCACCGTCCGCGGCGACCGAGAGGAGGCCGCCCGTCTGTTCGACCAGGGCCTGGCGGCCGCCAAGGAACTCGGCGACCCATGGACACTGGCCCGGACGCTGCTGTCCGCGGGATGGGTCCACTACCACGGGGACGACCTCGGGGAGGCCCGGCAGGTCTTCGAACAGGCCCGGGAGACCGCTCGGAGCAACCCCGACGGTGATCCCTGGGTGGAGGCCAGGGCGTTGGTCTCGATGGGCGTGGCCACCACGTCCGTGGGTGACGAGGAGGAGGTGGAGGGCTTCATGCGGGAGGCCCTGGCCATCGGGCGGGCCATGGACGACGCGTTCACGGTGGCCGTGGCCGAGGATGGGCTGGGCGGGTCCCTCCGGCGAATGTGGCGTCCCGAGGAGGCATTGCCACTGTTGTCGGACGCCATCCGGATCTTCCGGGAGCTCGGGGCGAAGTGGGAGCTGGCGAACACGCTCTTGTCCCGCGGAACGCTCCACCGGGTGGCCGGTCGGATCGAGGACGCCCAGACCGACGTCCGTGAGGCCCTGCGTCTGTGCAAGGAGCTCAAGGAGCGGAGCCTCATCACGTGGGCCGGCCACGAGATGTGCCGACTGCTGCTCCTCCTGGGCGACGTGTCGGGAGCCCGGCTGGTGCTCGAGGAGGCCGCCGCCCAGATGGGAACCGCCCCGCCCTGGGCCTACGAGGACCTGGCGATGGCCGAGACCCTCCTGCTGCTGGCGGAAGACGACCGGGAGGAGGCCCTACGGATAGCGCTGTCGCAGCTGGACGTGGAGCGGCGCCGCGGGTGGGCGAACGAGATCGCTTCGATCACGTGGTTCATCGGCCGCCTGTTCGGAGCCGACGCGGTGGGCGGAGAGGACGAGCTGGAGCGGGCCCGGCAGACACTCGAGGCCCACCACCGGCGGCTGGTCCTCATCGAGCCCCTACCTGTCGAGGCGTAACCTCGTGGACTTCGACCTGACCGGGGAGCAGCGAGACTTCCAGAAGGCCGTGCGGCAGTTCGCTCTGGAAGTCGTGGCCCCCGTCGCTGAGGAGCACGACCGGGAGGAACGGTTCCCCCTGGAGGTCGTGCGGCGGATGGGCGAGCTCGGTCTGTTCGGCTTGCCGTTCCCGGAGCGGTACGGGGGCCTCGACGGGGACTTCCTCACGTTCTGCCTGTGCCTGGAGGAGATCGCCCGGTTCGACTCGTCGGTCGCCGTCACGCTGGAGGCGGCTGTGGGCCTGGGGGCCAACCCCATCTACCGGTTCGGGACCGAGGACCAGAAGACGCGGTGGCTCGTCCCGATGGCCCGTGGTCAGATCCTGGGGGCATTCGCCCTGACCGAGTCTGGCGGCGGCTCCGACGCTCGCTCGATCCGGACGACCGCACGCCTGGAGGACGGCGAGTGGGTGATCAACGGCTCGAAGGCGTTCATCACGAACTCGGGCACGCCGATGTCGAAGGTCTGCGTGGTGGCGGCGGCGACCGGGGACGGTGAGATCTCCAACATCGTCGTGCCGACGGACGCGCCGGGGTTCACGGTGGGGCGGGCGTACCGCAAGGTTGGCTGGCGGGCCAGCGACACGCACGAGCTCGCGTTCGAAGGCTGCCGGGTGCCGAAGGAGAACCTGCTCGGGGAGCGGGGCCGGGGCCATGCGCAGTTCCTGGAGGTGCTGGACGACGGGCGGATCGCTCTCGCCGCGCTCGCGACCGGCCTGGCCCGGGGGTGCCTGGAGGAGAGCGTGAAGTACGCGACGGAGCGGGAGGCGTTCGGTCGTCCCATCGGCTCGTTCGAGGCGCTCCAGTTCAAGATGGCCGACATGCGGGTGGCGGTGGAGACGGCCCGACTCGCCTACTTCCACGCCGCGTGGCTGAAGGACCACGGGCGGCCCTACAAGACCGAGGCGGCCATTGCGAAGCTGTACGCCAGCGAGATCGCCGTCACGTGCGCGCGGGAGGCCGTGCAGGTCCACGGGGGCTACGGATACATCGAGGAGTTCCCGGTGGCTCGGTTCTACCGGGACGCCAAGGTCCTCGAGATCGGCGAGGGGACGAGCGAGATCCAGCGCCTCCTGATCGCCAGGGACCTGGGCCTTCCGGGAACCGACCTGTAGGCCGACCAAGGGCCGGGCCCGGTTCGCCGAGGGGTGTTTGAAATGGGTCCCCATCGAGGGCACCCTGTGGGGGCGTCGCTTGACGCTCCGCCCGCCGTCCGATAGGAAAGACCTCTTCATGAGAGCGAACCGGGGACGCTCCAGCCTCTCCCGGCACCGCGTCGCCGGTGCTGCTGCGGCAGTGCTCTTGCTCATCACGCTGGCTCCGTCTGCCGGTGCCGGCCCCAAGGAGGAGCTGGACCGGGCCAGGGCCCGCCTGGCCGTGCTGGAGCGCCAGATCGAGGACCAGCAGGCCGTGCTGGACCGGATCTCCGCGGAGTCCGCGGCGCTCGCCCAGGAGATGGGTGAGCAGCAGGCCGAGTACGACGCCACCACCGCCGAGTTGCTCCAGACCCAACGCAGGCTCGCCGGGGCGGAGGAGCGGTACGAGGACGTGGAGACCCAGCTCGACGAGCGGGTCCGGGAGACGTTCATGCAGGGCCCGGCGAGCCCGGTCGAGTTCCTGCTCGGGGCGACGTCGCTCTCGGACCTGTCCGCCCGGCTCGAGTACGTCGACGCCATCACCCAGGCCGACGCCGACCTCGCCAACAGAGTCCAGAACCTGAGGAACCAGCTCACCGCGGAGGCCCGAGGACAGCAGCGGCTCCGAGCCAAGCAGGCCGACGCGCTCGGGCGACTGCGGGGAGAGCAGGCCCAGCTCGAGGCGCAGTTCGGGCAGCAGAGGGAGATCTACGGCGACATCCAGGACAAGAAGGCAGAGGCGGAGACCCTGGTCGAGAAGCTCGGGCGCGAGTACCGAGAATGGCTGGCGGCCCTCTCGGGAGTGAGCAACGGCGTGTTCAAGTTCTGTCCGGTGGACCAGCCGCGGGCGGTGTACGACGGGTTCGGCGCTCCGCGATACGCGGGCGGCTACCACCCGCACGCGGGGAACGACATCGTGGCCCCGCTCGGAACGCCGATCCGGGCGCCGTTCGCCGGTACCGCCCGATCGTCGTCGAACACGCTCGGCGGCAACGCCGTGTACGTGTACGGATCGCTCGGATACGTATACAACGCCCACCTGTCCGCCTACTCGGAGAACTCGAACGGGTCGGTGGAGGCCGGCGAGGTCATCGGCTACGTCGGGGACACCGGGGACGCGCAGGGCGGCGTCTACCACGACCACTTCGAGTGGCACCCCAACGTCATCCCCTCGGACTGGCCGGACAGCGCCTACGGCTACGACGTGATCGGCAGCGCCGTGAACCCGTACCCGCTCCTCCAGCAGGTCTGCTGACCTCACGCTGGTGGGCCGGCGGTCTCCTCCACGCTCGCGCTAGGCTTCGGCTGTCACGCCCAGGAGGGATCGATGAGGGCTGAGGACGTGAAGAGGGTCGGCGTCGTCGGGTGCGGGGTCATGGGCTCCGGCATCGTCGAGGTGTGCGCCCGGGCCGGCCTGGACGTGGTGTGCGTGGAGGCGACGAAAGAGCTCGTGGAGGCGGGCAGGGGCCGGATCGAGGTCTCGACGCTCCGAGCCGTCGAGCGCGGCAAGATCTCCGGGCAGGAACGCGACGCCGAGCTCGCTCGCATCTCGGGGACCACGAACATGGCGGAACTTGCCGACCGGGAACTGGTGATCGAGGCCGCAACCGAGCACTACGAGACCAAGCGCGAGGTCTTCCGGCAGCTCGACGAGGTCACGAAGCCGGAGGCCATCCTGGCCAGCAACACCTCCTCCATCCCCATCGTGGACCTCGGCGCCGCCACGACGCGGCCGGACAGGGTCGTCGGGATGCACTTCTTCAACCCGGTGCCGGTGATGGGGCTGATCGAGGTCGTGAGGGCCATCACCACCTCCGACGAGACGGTCGAGTTCGCCACTGCCTTCGGTGGCGTGCTGGGCAAGGCCGCCGTGCTCTCGCGGGACCGGGCCGGGTTCATCGTGAACATGCTCCTGATCCCGTACCTGAACGGCGCGGTGCGGATGCTCGAGGAGGGCTTCGCCACCCGCGAGGACATCGACGCCGCCGTCCATCTCGGCCTGGGGCATCCCCTGGGTCCGCTCCAGCTCCTCGACCTGATCGGCCTCGACACCGCGCTGTATGTGGCCGATGTGCTGTTCGAGGAGTTCAAGGAACCGTTGTTCGCGCCGCCGCCGCTCCTCAAGCGGATGGTCACGGCGGGCCAGCTCGGCCGCAAGAGCGGCAAGGGGTTCTACGACTACGACTCCTGACGCGAGACCATCACTTTTTGGCCCCCAGCACGTTCTCGTAGACCTGGAGGGTGAGGCGGGCCGTCTCGTCCCACGAGAACCGTTCGGCCTGCCGCCTGCCCCGCATCGACAGGCGCTCGGCGAGATCGAGGTCGGTGAGCACTCGCTCGATGGCCTTGGCGATCTCCCGCACGGACCGGGGGTTCACCCCCAGTGCGGCGTCGCCGACCACCTCGGGCACCGAGGACGTGTTCGACGCCACCGTGGGGATGCCCCGGGCCATGGCCTCGATCACGGGGAGCCCGAACCCCTCGTGCAGCGATGGGTAGGCGAACACATCGGCCGCCCGATACAAGGCGTCGAGGTCCGGTGCCGACACCGCGCCAGTCAACACGATGTCGCCGGGGCCGGACAGGGCGATCTCCCGCATGAGCGCGTCGTGGCGCCAGCCCAGCGGCCCCGCCAGCACCAGGGCGTGGGGGAGCCCGGTGGTCGCCACCCGGCGGTACGCCCGGATCAGCCGGACCAGGTTCTTGCGAGGCTCTAGGGTCCCAACGAACAGCACGTACGGCTCGGGGACCTTCAGGCGGGCCAGGGTCACGTCGGGGTCGGCCCCGCCGTGCTCGAGCGATGAGGCCAGCGGCACCACGTGCAGTCGTTCCGGGTCGACCTTCGTCCGCGAGAGCAGATCCTCCGCGGTGTTCCTCGACGGCGTGATGAGGGCGTCGGCCCGCCGGACGGCCGCCCGCACCCCCAGCCGGTACATCGCCCGCCACGTCCGGGGGAGCGTCCCCGGGTAGTACTCGAAGGCCATGTCATGCACGGTCACGACCAGCTTCTGGCCGGGGGCGGTCGGGGGGATGGCGGCGGGGTTCGTGGCGTGCACCACGTCGACAGCCTGAAGGCTCGGGGGCAGGGCCGGCCGGCCGGTGAGGTCCCACCGCGGGTACAGCGTCGTGATCGGCGCCGGCAACTCCTCGACCCAGAAGTCGCGCATCCATCGCTCCGGCGGCTCTTCGCGGCCGAACCGAGCGTGGAACAGGCGGACATCCAAGGCGGGGTCCCGTCGGGCCAGGGACGGCACGAGGTTGCGGATGTACGCCCCGATCCCGCCCGGCGTGTCGAACCACAGGTGGTCGATGTGGATGGCCACGCGGGTCAACGGGATGCCTCCACGCACTCCACGCCGCGCGGTCCGACGGTCGCGCCATGCTCCGTGCCGGCCTCGAGGTCGAGCCGGTCGCCGGCCGAGAGCTCGAGGTCGCCCCCGCCCGCGTGGAACGTGATCGAACCCGCCAGGCAGAACAGCACCTTGTGGTAGCCGTGGGAATGCCGCCCATACGTGTCGCCGGGGCCGTTCCCCCAGAACCGGGGGGGCGAGCAGCCCTCGTCCCGGAACACCTCCAGCGCGTCCGTGCGCCCCCGAACGGCGAGCGGTGTCTTGGTCGCCCCCACGGCCGCCCCCCGTCTCCCTACGGGCGTCCCGGCTCCCGCTCGACCGGTCTTACCGTGCGTCGCCTCGGCCGCCCAGCGCGGGGATGCCCGGGCGGACGAACCCGGGCCGTGTTGGCGCGAGCCAGGCGGCGGCCATGTGCCGGCGGGCCTGGAGGACCCCGTATCCCGTGGCGTCCAGCCGGCCCGCCATGACCCACGGGTCGGGCTGGGGGCTCTCCTGAAGGAGGTACCGCTCCAACGCGAGCAGGATGGCCCGCTCTTCCTCGCGGGAGAGGCCGTCGGGCAGCTCGAACCGTGGCTCGTCGGTCACAGCGGGATGTTCCCGTGTTTGCGAGCCGGGACGGCCTCGCGTTTGGTGGCCAGCATCCGAAGGGCCTTGATGAGTCGGGCCCGCGTCTCGGCCGGCTCGATCACGTCGTCGACGAACCCACGTTCGGCCGCCACGTAGGGGTTGGCGAACTTCCTTTGGTACTGGGCGATGAGCTCGGCCCGGCGGGCCCCCGGGTCCTCCGCCTTCTCGATCTCCTTCCTGTTCACGATGTTCACGGCGGCGTCCGGGCCCATCACCGCGATCTCGGCAGTGGGCCAGGCGAAGGACACGTCGGCTCGCAGGTGCTTTGAGTTCATCACCAGGTAGGCGCCCCCGTACGCCTTTCGCGTGATGACCGTCATGCGCGGCACCGAGGACTCGGCGAACGCGTAGAGCAGCTTGGCGCCGTGACGGATGATGCCGCCGTACTCCTGAGCCGTCCCCGGCAGGAACCCGGGGACGTCGACGAACGTGAGGATGGGGACGTTGAAGGCGTCGCAGAACCGCACGAACCGGGAGGCCTTCTCGGACGATTCGATGTCGAGGGTTCCGGCCAGCACCTTCGGCTGGTTGGCCACCACGCCGACAGTTCTACCGTCCAGCCGGGCGAACCCGATCACGATGTTCATGGCCCAGAACGGGAAGACCTCGAAGAACTCGCCGTCGTCCACCACGCGGCGGACGACCTCGTGCATGTCGTAGGGCTCGCGGGCGGAGTCGGGGATCAGGTGGGTGAGGCCCTCGTCCCGCCGTTCCGGGTGGTCCACCGGGGCGTAGGAGGGCGGATCCTCCAGGTTGTTCGACGGCAGGAACGACAGGAGGTGGCGCACCGTCGCCAGGCACTCCTCCTCATCCTGGGAGATGAAGGACGCCACGCCGGAGCGCGACGCGTGGGTCATGGCCCCCCCCAGCTCCTCGAAGGAGACCTCCTCGCCGGTGACGGCCTTGATGACGTCGGGCCCGGTGATGAACATGTGCGAGGTCTCCCGGACCATGAACGTGAAGTCGGTGACGGCCGGGGAGTACACGGCGCCGCCGGCGCACGGGCCCAGGATAACGCTGATCTGCGGGATCACGCCCGAGGCCCGGACGTTGCGATCGAAGATGTAGCCATAGCCGGCGAGGGAGGCGGCCCCCTCCTGGATCCGAGCGCCGCCCGAGTCGTTGATCGAGACGAACGGCGCGCCGGTGGATACGGCGAGGTCCAGGACCTTGCAGATCTTCTCGGCGTGCACCTCGCCGAGCGAGCCGCCGAACACCGTGAAGTCCTGGGACGCCACGAACAGCTTCCGGCCGTCGATGGTCCCGTAGCCGGTCACCACGCCGTCGCCCGCCGGGCGGTTCCGCTCCATCCCGAAGTCGTGCGACCGATGGACGGCGAAGGGGTCGGTCTCCTGGAAGGAACCTCTGTCCATCAGCAGCTCGAGGCGCTCCCGGGCCGAGAGCTTCCCCCGCTCGTGCTGTTTGCGGACGGCGTCCTTGCGGTTGGGGTCGAGCATCGCGGCCTTGCTCTTGCGAAGCTCCTCGATCCTCTGCTCGACCGTGGCCGGGGGGACCCGGGGCGCCTCCTCCTCGGTCTTGGCCATGGTCCCCGGAGTGTATCGTCAGCCGCACGGAGCGGTCCCGGCCGCGCGATGCGGGACCTGGAGCGTCTCGAAGGGGGAGGGCCATGCCTGCGTGGGTGGCGGACGCGCTGACGCTCACGCGGGCGCTCCTGGCCCTCGCCTTGGCGGTCGTGCTCGCAGGGGGCCGCCTGGCGCCGGCGGCCATCCTCCTTTCCCTCGCGTGGCTCACCGACTTCGCGGACGGGCGGGTGGCCCGGGCCGGCCGGGGCCGGACCTGCCTGGGCGGCTTCGACCTCCCGGCGGACACGCTCGTCGGGGCGGGCGTGCTGGTGGGGCTCGCGGCCGATGGGTACATCCCCGCGCCGGTCGTCGCTGCCGTGCTCCTCGTCCTGGGTGGCGGGTTCCTGGTGCTCCGGAACGAGGCCCTGTCGATGGCTCTCCAGGCCGTGGGCTACGGCGGCTTCCTGTGGCGGCTGTGGACCGGGCGGAACGCGTTCCTGTGGGCCCCGGTCCTCACCATCGCCGCCGTCGCGGTCCTCGACCGGCGCCGGTTCACCAGGATCGTCCTGCCAAGGTTCTTCGCCGGGATGCGCACGGCGCTCGCCCTCCGACGGGGCTCGGGATTCCGGCTTCCGAACGACGAGCCGTAGACCTGGTCGGCCGTCGTCCGCGGCCGGGTCCTTGGTGTCAGTGGGTGCTTCTACGATCCGGCATGTGAACGCCCCGGTGGAGCTCTCGCCCTCGCAGCGTCGGACGCTCGACCGACTGATCGGACCGGGCGAACGCCCCGGTTTCTCCACCGACGTCGTGCCCCGCCTGCGGGATCGGATCGAGGAAGCCGTCCGTGCGGTCGAGCTGGCCGATCCCCTGTGGCTCGGCAAGTCGAGCTTGAACAACCTGGCCCGGTGCCCGGGGCTGTTCGACGCCGTCCGGGCGGGGGAGCGCGAGCCGTTCTCCTTCACGCCGCGATTCGCGGCCGGACGGCTGGCGCACAAGGCGGTCGAGCTCGAGGTGGCCGGGCGCGAGGACCGCGATCCCCACGGCCTGGTTGAGGAGGCGGCGGATCGACTGGTCGAGGACGACGCCTTCCGGGGGTTCTGGGGCGGCCTCGACGGCCTTCGGCGGGACGAGACGCTGATGGACGCGGCCAAGACCCTCGAACTGTTCCGGTCGACGATGCCGCCGCTTCGGCGGATGCGGCGGGAGCTCGCACCTTCCACCGAGTGGCACGTCCGGGTGGAACTGCTGGGCGGTGCGGTCGTGCTCAGCGGGACCGTGGACCTCGTGCTCGGTTCGACCTCGCCGGTCGAGCCTGGACGGGCCACGCGCCTCGCGATCGACCTCAAGACCGGCCGTGCGTGGCCCGAGCACGCCGAGGACATGCGGTTCTACGCCTTGCTGCTCGCGCTCCGGTTCGGGGTGCCGCCCTACCGGGTCGCCACCCTGTACCTGGACTCGGGGGAGTGGCAGGCCGAGGACGTGGACGAGCGGATCCTCGAGCACGCCGTCGAGCGCGTGATCGGGGCCGTCCGTGCCGCGGCGGCGACCGAGGCCGGACGGACGCTCGACCTGACCCCCGGGCAGTACTGCCGGTGGTGCCCCCGAGCGGCGGTGTGTCCGGCAAGCGCTTTCCCGCCGGAGACCACCGCAGCCGAGCCCGAGGAAAAGCGAACGCCGCGAAGCGGACGAGCCTGACTGGACCGCCGCGTCCCTGTGTCATAGGTTGTTCGTGAGTCCAGGTCCAGAGGGGGAGGTGGTGCTTGCTGGGCAAATCTGGCTATCGACCGATACTTCGCCATGTCCGAAAGGGGGTGATCGACCGAGCGCAGCGCAGCGGAGTCTTCCCATTCGCACGCTGGAGGTGCTGATATGGATCGGATGAGAACGCGCTCCCCGTCGGGGAGCCGGTGGCGTCGCGTGTTGCTCCCGGCGGCGTTCGCCGTGGCCATCGCCACGCTTCCCACGTCGGCGACGGCCACCCACAACGCGGACAAACATTCTAGGATGGACCTGCTGTCCACGTCCCCCAACGCCAAGATCAACTCGGACCTGGCCTTCTGGGGGAACCACGCCTTCTCCGGGTACTACCGGAACGACCAGCCGGTGGGAGGGTTCCGGATCTTCGACATCTCC